>JAJZCX010000036.1 GCA_021851625.1 Acidobacteriota bacterium
TTGCGGAAAAGTCGCTGCGGGGGCGAAATCAAAAAGATTTATCCCACGCAAAGCCTGCGGCGGTGCAGCCGTCTGTGGCGGTGCTACACTGTGGGTGCAGTGCGACCACCTCTGCCCGGACTTTGCCCGGCGCAGGCATTTGCAGCGCTGCGCCGAGGGTCGTCTCTTCTATGAATCCGCGCTCCAGCCGCTCCATCCTCTATCTTGTTGCGTTCCTCACCGCCTGTGGACTGCTCGGCTCGCTCGTCAGTCGCCATGCAGGCGCGCAGCAATCGGGCGCAGATGCCTCCACATTGCATAACAGCTTGCAACAATTTACAGACGCCTACAGCATCGTCGAGCAGAACTACGCGGAGCCGCTCGATACCAAGCGCGCGGACACGGCTATTTATGATGGTGCCATTCCCGACATGCTGCATGTGCTCGATCCGCACTCCAATTTTTTTGATCCCAAAGCCTTTGCGCAGATGCGCGAGGATGAGCACGGCAAGTACTACGGCGTGGGCATGCAGATCATGCAGCAGGGCGATAAGGTCGTCGTTGTCGCCCCATTTGAAGGCACGCCATCCTATAAGGCGGGCATTCGCCCCGGCGATGTGATCTTGGACATCAATGGGAAATCCGCCGCCAAGATGAACAGCTCCGACGTAGCCAACAAATTGAAAGGCCCCAAAGGCACGCCGGTCGAAGTCACCATGGGCCGCGAAGGCGCGCCCAAGCCGCTGGAATTTCACCTGATCCGCGATGAGATTCCGCGCAATAGCGTGGACTTGGCCTTCTTCATTCATCCCGGCATTGGCTACATCCATATCACCAATTTTCAAGAGACCACCGGGCGCGAGGTTGCTGACGCCCTGCAAAAGTTAAGCCCCATGCAGGGCTTGATTCTCGATCTGCGCGGCAATCCCGGCGGGCTGCTCAGCGAGGCCGTCTCCGTGGCCGGAGATTTTCTGCAAAAGGGCCAGATCATCGTCTCGCAAAAGGGACGCGCATTTCCCGATCAGGTCTATCGCGCGCAGCACAACAGCCACTTTGGCAGCTTCCCTATCGTCGTGCTTGTGAATCGCGGCACAGCCTCGGCTGCGGAGATCGTCTCTGGCGCACTGCAAGACCACGACCGGGCGCTCATCGCGGGCGAAACCACCTTTGGCAAGGGGCTGGTGCAGACCGTCTATCCACTCTCGGAGAACACGGGCCTCGCGCTGACCACCTACCACTACTACACTCCCAGCGGACGCCTGATCCAGCGCAACTACAACGGCGTGTCTCTGTATGACTACTACTACAACCACGCTGGCGCGCCCAAAAGCGACGCCAACCGCGAAGTGAAACTGACCGACTCTGGCCGCACCGTTTACGGCGGCGGCGGCATCTCGCCCGACGTAAAAATCGACACGCCCAAGCCCACTCCATTGCAGGATTCTCTGCTGCAACACATGGCCTTCTTCAACTTTGCCAAGTCGTATCTGGCCAATCGCACCATTCCCCGCGACTTCCAAGTGAACGATGCCGTGCTCAAGAGCTTTGAACTGTTTCTGACCCAGCAGAAAATCTCCTACACAGATCAAGAGATTGCTGCCGTCCGCGATTGGGTCAATATGAGCATTCAGAGCGAACTTTTCACCTCGCAATTTGGACAGGAGGAGGGCCTGAAGGTGCGCGCCGCATGGGATCCGATGATTAACAAAGCTATTGCCATTCTGCCGCAGGCCTTGGCGCTGGAGAACGCCGCCAAGAAGACGCTGGCACTGAAATCCAGCCCGCAACAGCCCACTCCGATTGCAGCACAGTAGACGAAAACCAGCGGCAGGCTGAAATTTTCAGAATCTGCCGCTGGTATCTCATCCACAACCTGTCCGACAACGCAAAAAACAGATAAAATCAGAGATGTTCTCCGAATCACAGGTGCCCTGTGCACCTGCAGGATGGTTGCTTCTGACTGCCACAACTTCCAGCCCGGCCATCCTTGAACCGGTCTGTGCTCCCGCCAGCACGCACACGACGCTGCTCATCAGCCTGACAGCAAGCATGCACTCGTTGCTGCGTCAGCCTGCGGTGCGCATTCTGCTGCTCACGCTAATCTCTTTATTTGTCCTTGGCTACCACCCCTTCACCGACGACGCAGCAATTTATGTTGCAGGTGTGGAAAAGACCGTTCACCCAGCGCTCTTTGCCCAGCACGCGGAGTACATTCTTCCGCACCTGCAGCACTCGCTGTTTTCTTTTGCGACGGGCTGGATGATTCGCTTGGCGCATCTGCCGCTGCTGCCCGCGCTCTTTGCGGCTTACGTGCTTTCTCTCTGGCTCACCACGCTGGGCAGTTGGCGCGTCTCCTGCCGGTTGTTCGCAGGCGCGGAGGCTCGCTGGGCCGCGACGACTCTGCTGGCTGTTACGCTTGCATTGCCCGTGGCCGGGACGGCATTAACATTCGTGGATCCGTACTTGACGGCGCGCTCCTTTTCCACGCCTGTGATCTTGTTCGCACTCGTCGCAGCACTCGATCGCAAGCCCCTGCGCACCACGCTTCTGCTGCTGTTCTCGATTCTTCTGCATCCGCTCATGGGCGTCTACGGCGCGGTCTACGTGGCCGTGCTCTGGCTGCAACGCGACCAGCGGTGGAAGCTGCTCGCATCGCTCACCACGCTTCTCTTCGCCGCAACCTTGGCCGCAACGCACACCTCCATACTGCGACACGCTTCACCGGGGTATACCGTAGCAACGCTCAGCCGCTCCTATTTTTTCCTTTCGCGTTGGACGTGGTATGAGACCTTCGGCCTCTTTCCGCCACTGGTCGCTGCGTGGATCGGCTGCCGTCGTTCCCGCTTCGCTCTCTTACAAAACTGTGGCGCGGTCTGCTCCGCCTCGCTCTACACCGGTCTGTGCGCGCTGTTGTTTTCCGTTGTGTTTGTGCATCCCTCCGGCCCGCTGCTGCTGGCCAGTCTGCAACCGCTGCGCGTTTTTCATCTGCTCTATTGGCTCTTTTTTCTGATGCTCGGCGGCGTGCTTGGCTCCATGCTCCTGCAACGCCGCGCGTTGGCGTGGATTGGCGTCTTCGGCATCATAGCAGTCGTCATGTTCACGGTGCAGACGCGCACGTATCCTTCGCTTGCGCATTTGGAATCGCCTTGGTCCACGCCGCAGAATCCCTGGGAAGAGGCCTTTGCCTGGATTCGCACCAACACACCCAGCGGCGCACTCTTTGCTCTCGATCCGCATTATCAATCGCTACCGCAAGAGGACACCGTAGGCTTTCGCGCCGCAGCCGAGCGCAGCGCGCTGCCCGATTGGAGCAAGGACGGCGGCATCGCCGCCATTTATCCGCAGATTGCCGACCAGTGGCTAACCGACGCTAGCGCGCAGACCGGTTGGCGCACATGGAGCGATGCGCAGCGCATAAAAATTCTTGCGCCCTATCATGTGGATTGGGTTGTGCTTTCCGCCGCGCAGGCCACCAGCCTTCCCTGCCCCTATCAAAATGCCGTGGTGCGTGTCTGCCAGATTTCCACGGATGCGGCCCGTCTGCGATAGCCTGCGCAGCGCCATCACAGGTACCATGGAAGTATGGAACTGACCGTTTACATGGCCCATTGGTGCCCAGATTGTCGCGCGGCAAAAAAGTTTCTCGACCAGCACAAAATTCCCTATACGGAAATTGATATTGAAGCCACGCCCGGCGCTGCTGAGACGGTCATCGAACATGTCGGCAAACGCGCCATTCCGCAATTTGTCATGGACGGCGAATGGGTGCAGCCCTATAAACCTGGCCAGGGATTTTTATACGAAGAGATGGCAGCACGTTTTGGCGTGAAGCACACGCGCTCGTCGTAATCGGCACTGCGTCATATTTTTTTTCGAATTCTTCAAGGAGCGATTGTGATCGAACGCTACACCCGGCCCCCAATGGGCCACATTTGGAACGAAGAAAACAAGTACCGCATGTGGCTGGAGGTGGAGACCGCAGCCTCAGAAACACTGGCGGAAGCTGGCATTGTGCCCAAGGAAGCGGCGCGCGCCATTCGCGAACGCGGCGGTTTTGACCTGGCACGCATTCAGCAAATTGAGGCTGAGGTTCGCCACGACGTCATCGCCTTCACCACGGCCGTCGCGGAAAAAATTGGCCCGGAGTCGCGCTGGCTGCACTATGGCCTCACCTCCACGGATGTCGTCGATACCGCGCAAGCGCTGCAAATCAAGGAAGCCTCCGTGCTCATCGATGCGGGCATTGTGCGCCTGCTGGACGTGTTGCGTCGCCGCGCGATTGAGTTTCAACACACGCCCACCATCGGACGCACGCACGGCGTACACGCCGAACCCACAACCTTTGGACTCAAGCTGCTTAACTGGTATGCGGAGATGCGCCGCAACCGCGCACGCTTTACCGCAGCCGCGGAACAGTTGCGCATTGGCAAACTCTCCGGTGCCGTGGGCACCTTTGGTCATTTGAAGCCGGAGCACGAGGCCGCCATTTGCAAAAAACTCGGCCTAGTTCCCGCGCCCGTGGCCACGCAGGTCATTCAGCGCGACCGCCACGCTGCCTACATTTGTGCGTTGGCCATTCTTGCCTCCACGCTCGACAAAATTGCCGTCGAAATCCGCCACCTGCAACGCACAGAAGTCCGCGAAGCCGAGGAGTTCTTCTCTGAAAAACAAAAAGGCTCCTCCGCCATGCCGCACAAACGCAACCCCATCACCTGCGAGCAAATCAGCGGCTTGGCGCGTGTGATTCGCGGCAACGTGCAACCGGCACTCGAAGACATCGCCCTCTGGCATGAGCGCGACATATCGCACTCCTCCGTCGAGCGCGTTATCCTGCCCGACTCCACGATTCTGGCCGATTATTTACTCGACAAAACGGCCACGCTCATCGACAAACTGCTCGTCTATCCGCAGCGGATGCTGCGCAATCTTGAATCCACCGGCGGACTGATCTTCTCTGGTCAGCTTCTACTCGACCTGGCCGAGGCTGGCATGATGCGCGAAGACGCGTATCGCTTGGTGCAGACGCACGCCATGCGCGCGTGGAAGGAAGAGCTAAACTACCGCGAGCTGATCGGTGCGGATTCAGAAATCGCACGGCTGCTTCCGCCGGAAAAATTGCAACGCGCCTTTGACCTAAATCGCCAACTGGCCAATGTGGACGCAATCTTTGCGCGCGTCCTGCAGGATGAAGCATAAATGGCCGCCGCGCCCGCCAGAACGCTTACCGTTGCTATCACCGGCGCAAGTGGCGTCTTGCTGGCCCGCACGCTGCTGCGTGCACTGGACGCCGATGCCCGCGTCGCGCGCGTGTATCTGGTTCCATCCGACGCCTCCCTGCGCGTGCTGGCGGAGGAACTCAACGTACACGGGCGCAACAATCTGGTGGAGCGGCTGCTCGGCTCACCGAGCGAAAAGATGCTTCTGCACACGCCCGCCGACATTGGCGCGCCCATTGCCAGCGGCAGCTATCCAACAGACGGAATGATTGTGCTTCCGTGCAGCATGGGCACACTGGCCAGCATCGCGCACGGCACGGCGGAAACACTCATCGCGCGCGCTGCGGATGTTTGCCTGAAAGAGCAGCGAGCGCTGTTACTCTGCGTGCGCGAGACACCCTTCAATAAAATTCATCTGCGTAATATGAGTATCGCCGCCGACGCAGGCGCGGTGATCTTCCCCGTCATTCCCGCGTTTTACAATCATCCCGTCAGCATGGAAGACATGGCGCAGCATTACGTGCAGCGCGTGCTGGCGCGCATCGGCCTGCCGCAACCACAGGCCTACCAATGGCCGGGCAACGAAGAATAATTTCTCGGATGGACGCTGTGACACTGTCTTGCCGAATACAACGCACCATCCACAATTTTGTCATTCTGAGCTAGCGAAGAGAATTGTGAATTGACAATTCCTGAAAACACGGCAAGTCATTCTGAGGAGCGTCAGCGACGAAGAATCCAGAGGATTCGCGCCTGTCGATTCAGCCATCCCCTTCTGGATTCTTCGCTCCGATGGTCGCTCAGAATGACACGGTTGGTTCACAGTTCATTTTTGATACGTTCCGCCAACCATCGGCGGATTGCTTTGCAAAAATCGCACCGCATCCGGCATGATGCGCGCGGCACAAGCGATCGGCGCACTGTGCCCGCAGCCGGAATATGTTTCGAGCACGGACTGCGGCATCTGTTCGTGCATCGTCCTAGCGATGGAGACCGGAATTAGTTCGTCCTGTGCGCCCCAAGCCAGCAGCACCGGAACATGAATTGCTCCCAATCGTCCATCCATGCGGTCTCTACCCACGATGACGGATTGCACCGTGCGCTGCACCACCCAATTATTTTTACGGAGTCTGCGCAAAATTGCGTGCGCCAAAAAGTCTGGCATCGGCACTGGGTTCGGCGTGAGCAGCGACATCAGCCGTTCCAATCCTGCCTTGTCCGTTGGCGTAAAGACCTGCGGGCCAAAGGGAACGTAGAACGTCAAGCCTGCGCTATCGATCAACACCAAACGCTGCACACTTTGTGGATCGTTCTCCGCCAGTTGCAACGCCACCCATCCGCCCAGCGACCATCCCGCCACATCGATGTGCTCCAAATGCATCGTCGCCAAAAAGCCGTGCACCATCGCCGTCTGTTCTGTGATGGAGTAGGCAATGTCTGGATGCGCACTCTGTCCACTGCCCAGCAAATCGATGGCATAAATGCGAAAGCCATTCTGCGTCAGAATGGAAATCGCCGGAGACCAATCCTCCGCGCGCCCTCCCATGCCGTGGATCAGCAGCAGCGGCGTGCCTTTACCGCCCACGTAATAATGCACGCGATTGGAACCAACCTGCACAAACTCACTATGCAGGCCCTCCATGGCAAATTGCAGGCGCACACCTTGATCGACCACCCAGAGCGGATCCCAGTAAATGGCCGCGCCCAACCCAAGCAGCAATGCAACCACGCCCAGTGCAAACCATTTGCCCGCACGCAACAGCTCCGCGCGCAGGTGCACGCGCGGCCTGCCCGGCTGCGGTTTCCTTGCACGGATTGGGATGGTAGGCATTGTCATGCGTTTGGCTCCGCAGCTAGCATGGTCATTGCTTTGTGAATCACCGCCAGCGTCTCTGGCGCAATTGCGTAACGCTGCAAATCATCCGTATCGGCCCAACGAGTCTCCGCCGCATCGCTGCCTGGGCTGAGCGTGCCGCTCTCCACACTGCAAAGAAAATTTACCAACACATAGTGATATTGCACCCGGCCTGTTGGATCGCGATGGATCCGATCCAGCACTTGCACGATGCGCAGCGGCCGCACGGTCAAGCCAGTCTCCTCGCACATCTCACGCGCGACAGCCTGCTCGATGGTCTCGCCCAACTCCACCACACCACCGGGCAGGGACCACTCCCCCAGCAGCGGCTGCGTGCCGCGACGCACGAGCACAAGGCTGCGCGCCTCCGCCTTCTGAAGTACTGGCGCGACCACAACAGCGCTCACTCCTAAAATCGGCGCGGATGGATATTCCCGTGACATGGATATGAAGATGCCGCCCAGAAATCAGGGATACAATTGCCAATTCTTTAGTGCAGGTTCCGACCAAACTCGTCTTCAAACACTACGCGCGCCATTTCAAAGCGTCCGCCATTGTGCTTGTCCGTTCCCTTGCGATGCCCAACGGCCAGCAACGCAACCGCGTGGTAGCTGAGCGGCAGCTTCAGCACTTCACGCACCTTTTCCTGCTCAAAGCCTTCCATGGGCGCGGTGTCATAGCCCAGAGCCTCGGCCATCAGCATCATGTGCGTGAAGGCGATCATCACCTGCTTGGTGAGCCAGACGGCAATGTTGGGATGATGGGAAAGATAGTTCGGGATATTCTGGCGCGCCTGTTCGGCGTAACTCTCGGACATGCCGCCCTCTTTGCCAAGACGCAACATCTCATCCAAATCGCCATTGCGCCAACCGTCCGCATCGCCACAGGCAACGATCACCGCGGAGGCCTCTTCCACCTTGGCCTGATTGAAGCTGGCTAGGCGCAGCCGTTTCTTCTGCTCAGCGTCGCGAACAACCACAAAGCGCCATGGCTGCATGTTGTATCCACTGGGAGCGCTCAATCCACCCTGCAAAATTTTCTTCAAATCCACATCGGGGATGGGCGTGCCATCAAAGCTGGGCGTAGCTCTGCGCTGGGCGATGACCTGCGTCAGTGATTTTTCCTTTTGTGTGCTCATCGTTGACTCATCATCCTGCGGCAAACTCTCCCGCTCTCTTGAAATTCCTTGATTGGTCATTCCTTGGCAAGGATATACCAATGCGATGCGTGAACGCGACCAAGGGATGCAAGTTCACTCCGCAAGTTGAGCCAAAACCGCCACCTATGCACGCATTCCTATCGCTGCTAGTCTAGTTGCACGATGGCACGCCGCAGATTCCAGCCGACAACAGCATTGCACCGGATCTTTTGCTGCCTGTGCTTCTGCGCGTTTTTGGATTGCTGTGGCATGGCGCTCGCGCAGACGACATCCGCGCCCGCACCCACAACCACGACCAAACCCGCGGCATCACACAAAAAGCACGCACACAAGCATCACCGCACAACACACCGACTGGCCAAGGCCATGGCTCCCGCGCAACCGGTTCCCGCTGCGCCGCCGGAACCAGCAAAGCCCGCAGCACCCGCGTGGCCCATTCCGCCCGCGCAGCAGTCCGCAGAACCTGCCACGATCACCTTGAGCGGCGATCAACTCACGATTGTTGCCAAGAATTCCAGCCTGCAAGCGATTCTGAACACCATCAGCCAGCAGACCGGATTGAAGGTAACTGGGCTGGATGGTGACATGCGCATCTACGGAACCTACGGCCCCGGAACGGTGAGCCAAACGCTCAACGCACTGCTGCAAGGCAGCCAATATAACTATGTGTTGGTTGGCGGGGATGCGACGCATCCGCCCAAGGAATTAGACTTTTCGCTCTCGCATTGAAACGCGGAGCATAAAACAACTACAGCGCCGAAGGAGCGACCTTGGTGGCGGCAGCCACGGAGCCGTTCTGCGCGCGCAGAGCACGCATTTGCACATGGTGGCGAAAGACGCCAAACATCGCGCGGCACATTCCATAGGCCAGCAGCACACCCAGCGCCATCGCTGCTAAAGAAGCACAAACTACCATCATCATCATGCTTTTTCCTACCCTTGTAGTGTTCGGGGTCGCACCGTCCCTGCAACCCGCAGCATCCGTTGAGAACCTTGCGTTAGTACCCACGCTTTTGCACAGTATTCTCACAGAATCCATCGGCAATGCAAGAGGCAATCTTATTGGCAAATCAGGTTCCTCCGCCCACAGACGACCGAATCGGCCCAAACCATAGCGCTTGACAGGCGC
>JAJZCX010000037.1 GCA_021851625.1 Acidobacteriota bacterium
CGTTGGCCGCTGCCGATGCGGCGCAGATCTCCGGCGTAAAGACTGTGGTGAATAATCTGACGGTGCAGCCGCAGCCGATTGCGGCTCCAGCACCGCCTCCTCCTCCACCGCCTGCACTCGCGCCACGCCGTGAGGAGCACAGCGCACGCAAGGCCAAGCACGCAGAGAAGCACGCAGCACAGCCTGCGCCAGCGCCGGCGCAGGCCACGCCGCCACCCCCACCGCCACCTCCAGTGGAGCAGGCGCAACCGATCGCTCCGCCGCCGCCACCGCCACCGCAACCGGTGATGGAGAACCTGACCATCGCAGCAGGCACGGACGTACCGGTGCGCATCTCCGAGACGTTGGAGACAGGCAAGACGCAGTCCGGCCAGCGCTTCCATGGCGTGCTGGCTTCCAATTTGCGCGTCCACGGCGTGGTCGCCATTCCGCGCGGAGCTGCAGTCGTGGGCCGAGTCATCGACGCCAAAGATGCGGCCCACTTCAAGGGTCGTGCTGAGTTATCCATGGAACTGTTGCAGATCACCGTGCAAGGCAGCCCGGTGCAGGTTGTTACGCAGACGGTGTTGCAATTGGGCGCAGCGCGCGGCAAAAATTCGGTGGAGAAATCTGCCGGAGGCGCGTTTCTGGGCGGGCTGATCGGCGCACTGGCCGGTGGCGGCAAAGGTGCGTTGATCGGCGCGGTCGCTGGCGCGGGCACCGGTGCGGGCGTCAATGCCGTCACGCGCGGCGAGCAGGTGCAGATCCCCGCTGAGTCTGTGCTGCACTTCAATCTAAAATCGCCGATTCAAGTCACCGTCACGGTGCCCGTACAGCGGGGAGTAGCGCCATTGGGCGGCAACTAACAGCATCGTGTGGACATTTTCACCAAAACGGCAGGCGGCGCGCCTGCCGTTTTTCTTGGCAGCGCCGCGTCGGTGATCGATGCCACGCACGCAATCACACTGGGCAGGCTATAGTGGAGGCAAGGGCTTTTTCCGGGTTTCACTAACCGGTTCATTTTCCCGGTTCCACGCGCAACCGGTTGGCAAGCTGCAATGGGGCATGGTGCTCCCGTTGCCCAACGAACAGAACGAAGCAGCAGACACACACTTCAAACTTTTAGGTGCCTTGCATGCAATCTTCGACGCGCATATCCGCCTCTGGTTATTTATCTTTCACGCTGCACGCCCATCTGCCCTATGTCGTGCATCACGGCACGTGGCCGCATGGGCTGGAGTGGCTGCATGAAGCCGCGGCGGAGACCTATCTGCCCCTGCTGCGAATGCTGCGCAGCCTTGAGCGCGATGGCATCGCATTGCGTGCGAATCTAAATCTTTCGCCGATCCTGCTCGAACAGCTTGCGCACCCGGCCTTTCGCGCCGCCTTTCCACCGTACGTCGAGCGCAAGATCGTTGCCGCGCGCGAGGATGCAGCTTACTTCCAACAAAACGGCGAGCCGCATTTTGCCGAGACTGCGCGCTTCTGGGAGAAATTCTTTGGCCAGGCGCTCAGTGATTTTGAATCTCTCGGCGGCGACATCGTTGCGGGCTTCCGCAAGGCGCAGGAAGATGGCCTGATCGAGATCATCACCTGCGCGGCCACGCATGGCTACTTTCCGCTGCTGGGCACGGATGAATCCATTCTGGCCCAGGTGCAGACCGGCGTCGAAACCTACGAGCGCCACCTGGGACGCAAGCCGCGCGGCATCTGGCTGCCTGAATGCGCCTATCGCCCGGCGGGCCTGTGGAACTTCCCCGTCATTCCCGACGGCAGCGAAAAGCCGTGGCTACCCTTCGCCCGCATCGGCGTGGAAGAAGCGCTGAGCCGCAGCGGCATTGATTTCTTTTTTGTCGATACGCATCTGGTTGAGGAGTCCGTGCAGTTCACGCCTTACGATCTGCGCGCGGGTGGCGCCGTCGGCGCTGCCGCTGCGCTGGAGATTGAGACCGGCGCGCCCCATCGCTCCCTCTATCGACCCTATTTCGCTGGCGGACCCAGTGCGCAATCGCGTCCGGTGGCCATCTTCCCGCGCGATCCGCGCACAGGCATCCAGGTTTGGAGTGGCGACTCCGGCTACCCCGGCGACAGTAACTATTTAGACTTCCACAAAAAGCGCTGGCCGGGTGGACATCGCTACTGGCAGGTTACGCACGCCAAGATCGACATGGCGTTTAAGACGCCCTACTTCCCAGAGCGGGCCGCGGCGCGCACGCGCGATCATGCGGAGCACTTCGTCAGCCTCGTCATGGAGGCCTTGCAGCCCAGCTTTGGCGGGCCAACGCCGCCCGTGCTCTCCGCGCCGTTTGATGCTGAACTCTTCGGTCACTGGTGGTTTGAGGGCGTGCTGTGGCTGGAGCAGGTCGCGCGCGCGCTGGCGGAAAAGAAGCTGCCCGTAGCTTTGTGCAGCGGCTCCGAATATCTGGACAAGCACCCGGCCACGGGATATTTGGCGCTGGAGGAAGGCTCTTGGGGCAAGAACGGCACCAATGAGGTCTGGCTGAATCCGGAAACGCGCTGGACGTGGCGGCACATCTACCCAGCAGAGGCAGCCGTGCGCGAGGCCGCGGCCACAACGCAGTGGCAGGGCAACCCGCTCGGCGAGCGCATTCTGCAACAACTCTGCCGCGAATTGCTACTGCTCGAATCCTCGGACTGGCAGTTCCTCATCACCACAGAGGCCGCGCGCGACTACGCCGAGGAGCGGTTCCTGAAACACTTGGAATCCTTCCGCAGCGTGCAACTGGCGTGGCAGACATTTCTGTCCGATGGAGCCATCGCTGCCGAGCAGGAAACGCTGCTCGCGGAGATTGAGGAGCAGGATAGCGTCTTCGCCGCGGTCAACCCCGCGCTTTGGGCACCGCGCAAATAGCGGCCTTCCTCAGTTGCGAGTCATTCTGAGGAACGCCGCACGAACATTTTGTCATTCCGAGCGGAGCGCAGCGCAGTGGGGGAATCTGCGGTGTTGCATGAGCGCAATAACTGTACAGAATGCGAAGAACCGCAGATCCCTCCACTGCGTCCACATCCGTGGACTCCGGTCGGGATGACAAGGGATTTTCGGTGTTGACGTTTCTTGCGCGCCATCTACGTTACTCGGCCCCCCTCCACGCTGAGTCATTCTGAGGAACGCAGTGACGAAGAATCCAGACGATGCCAGATGCGTGGATTGAGCCGTTATTCTCTGGATTCTTCGCTGCGCTCAGAATGACTCATCGCGAGACGAAAACCATCGCAGCACAAAACCCCTTGTCATTCCGAGCGAGCGTGAGCGAGTCGAGGAATCTGCGGTTTTGCATGAGCACAATATCTGTACAGAATGCGAAGAACCGCAGATCCCTCCACTGCGTCCACATCCGTGGACTCCGGTCGGGATGACAAGGGATTCTGGGTGTTGACATTTCTCGTGCCCCGTCTACGTTACTCGGCCCCCCTCCACGCTGAGTCATTCTGAGGAACGTAGTGACGAAGAATCCAGACGATGCCAGATGCGTGGATTGAGTCGTTATTCTCTGGATTCTTCGCTGCGCTCAAAATGACTCATCGCGTGGCGAGAAGAGTCGCACCCCATACATTCTGTCATTCCGAGCGGAGCGCAGCGCAGTCGAGGAATCTGCGGTTGTTTTGCAAATCCTGCATCGATCGCAGCCGAGGGAAGGAATCTGCGGTTTATTTTTACGCGCAGCACAGGCTGCATGCACCCAGGCCGTTCGCATTTGCGAACGGCCTGGGTGTTGGATACCGCTTGCTCTACGGGCGGAACCTTCTAGCCCCTGGCTGCATGGTTGAGGAAGCTCCACTGGGCTGTTGCGGTTGTACGCCATTCCCCGACGAACCAGAAACCGGGTGCGCCCCAAACTGTGGCATCGCGTCGCCCGGTTTGCCGATCACGCCATACTGCATTCTGCTGTTGGGTGGAATCGGTGGTACGCCGACTCCACCGGCTCCACCGGATCCCGAACGGACTGGGATTCCAAAGGCCTTGCGATAACGGTAGCCGTTGCCGCTGCCCGAGTTGGTGTTGGGGTTTGCGTTTGCGTTCGCGCCAAACCCTTGCAACACTCCGCTGCCGAAGGCTCCGTTGATGGCCGTGCTGCGCGCAGCCGCCGCTGTTCCTGAAGAGTTACAGCCATCCGAACCGCAATAGGTGGTTGTAGCCGTGCCGAACATGCCGGTGTCTCCGCTGGAAGGAGTGAAGTTCACCGTCAGCACATAATCGCTGTCGCCATCGCCATCCGAATCTGGCGGCGAGGTAAAGCTGTAGGGGGCGTAACAGTTGGTACCACCCCCGCCAGGACAGTTAATTGCTACATTTGTCGGGCTGGCTCCATTCAGCGAGAAAGACATGGTTCCCGATGTAATCTGCACAACGTTGGGAGTCCAAGTTCCGTAGTTGAAGTTAAACTCCGACTTCGCGTAGTAGGCATAGGCGTCACAGCTTGTTGTACTTGTCGTGTGGCCATGGACTGTACTTGTATTCGTGGTGCAGCTAAATGGGACCGCAGTGCACATGTATGCATACTGCCCTTGCCCCATGTTCTGCCAGTAGCAATTCGTTGCGGCATCATCAATGGAAGGGGTGGTTGGTGTTACGTCCACCTGCTCATCGGCAGAACTGCCCGGAGCATAGTTGCCATCTCCACCATACGTTGCATAGAACTCATAGATGCCATTCAGGTAGCCACTTGGGTCGGTCACCTGCAAGCTGGTGGTGGAGTTATTACTGCCTCCACTCGGGCTAATCGTGTACTGCGCTGGACAGCCGCCATTGCCTCCACCGCACACATAGTATTCCGTACCCTGCGGCGTAAAGAAATAGACGGAAACCGCTCCTGTGGGGGAGCCGTATGTGCTATTTCCGTACACGGTGATATTCAACGTAAACTGCGTGGGCGATCCATAGACGAAGGTGTTGGGCGTGATGTTGATGCTCACCAGGGTTCCAGAAACAGAGATCAGCACGTTGCCGCCAATGTTCGTTTCCGGTTGATAATCCGTATCGCCCGAATAGAGCGCACCCAGTGTGTGCTGGCCGCTACCCAAGTTCGGCAGCGTCAAAGACGCAGTGCCATTGCTCAACGACAACGGAGCAATGCCCAGTTCGGTTCCATCCGTATCCTCAATCTCCACCGCTCCAGTGGGAGTCGGCGTGCCCCCGCTCAAGCTTGGGGATATCTGCGCATTGATGGTCACCTGATCGGGAGGATTGTTGTTGGGATTGTCCTGAATCGCTCCGCTGGGGTTGGTGCTGATTCCAATCATGGTGCCAGAGCCGTTGAGCAAGACGCTGGTGCTGGGCACCGGTCCGCCAACGAGCTTGGCTCCTAAAGCAGGTTGGTACCAGGACGTGGCTTCGGGAATCGTCAAATTGCAGCGCTCTGTGGAGTTGGCTGTCACCACATCGGGTTTGCCGTCGAGGTTGAAGTCGCCAATGGCAACGGCCCACGGCTGCGCCCCGGTCACCTCAGCTTTGGTCTGATTGCAAGTATTCGGCAGGGTTCCCGGCCCTGTAGGGAACTGCCAGCGCGAGGTAAAAGTACCATCGCCGTTGCCCAGCAAGACCGTAACGTCATCGAAGTTGGGATTGACGTTGACGATGTCGGGAATGCCATCCCCGTTCATATCCGCCACAGCCATCGATACGGGGAAGTTCAGCGTGGTCACCGTGCTGGAAGTGAAGCCTCCGCTGCCGTTGCCCAAGAACACGCTGATGTTGTTGGCGGTCGAGTTGCCGACGGCGATGTCCAGGTTGCCGTCGCGATTGAAGTCGCCCGTCACAATGCTGGTGGGCAAGGCGTTGGTGGCATAGCTGGTAGGCGACTGGAAGGTGCCGTCGCCATTGCCCAAATAGACGTCCATGTTGGCAGAATTTTTATTGGTGCAGGCAATATCATTCTTGCCGTTGCCGGTAAAGTCGCCGATGACGACATTGTAGGGGTTGGACCCAGCAGCCAGCGTGGTTCCAGCAGTAAACGTCCCATCGCCTTTGCCAAGCAGAATGGAGATATTATTGCTGCCGTAATTGGTAACGGCGATGTCGGGGATGCCGTCATTGTTTAGATCGCCAATGGCCACGCCCGTCGGCTGCGTTCCCACGGTGATCGGGCTGCCGGAGGCTTGCGTGAAGCCACCGGTACCGTTGTTGAGCAGCACGGTGATGGTGCCATCGGCCTCGTTGGCCACGACCAAATCTGGATAGCCATCATGGTTCAGATCGGCGGAGGCGATCGCGTAGGGATGCTTGCCGACGGCGTAGGTGGATGCAGTGCCGAAGGTTCCGTTGCCGGTTCCCAGCAGCACTTGCACGGTGTAATCCTCAAAGAAAGCCACAGCCATGTCGGGGATGCCGTCGCCGTTGAAGTCGGCAACCGTAACGGCGTCCGCCATGTCGCCCGTGGCATAGCTCAAATTCGGCGCGCTCAGGTTGCGTCCCATCGGCAATGGGGAGGTGGGCAAGGTGTTGTTCAGCAGCACCGTCGCAGCCCCTGCCGTATTTTGCGTCACGATCACGTCGGGTTTGCCATCGCGGTTGAAGTCACCCACGGCGATGCCGTAGGGAGAACCAGAAAGCGCCGGGTTCATCACCTGCTCAAAGGTTCCGTTGCCAACCCCGATCAAAACTCCCACCGAGCTATTGTTGGGATTTGTGACGAGAACGTCCGGAATGCCGTCACCATTGACGTCCGCGACGGCCACGGATTGCACGTCTCCGTTGACTTGGCTGGTCGTCTGGGCTTGGAAGGTGCCATCGCCGTTGCCCAAGAGCACGCTGACCGTGGCATCGGTTGAGTTACTCACCACCAGATCCTCGTGGGTATCGTGGTTGAAGTCCGCTACTGCAATGGAGGTCGGAGTGTTGCCCACGGTGTTGCCTGTGCCCGTGGTAAATCCGCCGCTGCCGTTTCCAATGAGAATGTCCACAGCCTTGCCAGCCTGATCCACCACGGCTAGATCCATGTTGGCCGATGTGTCAAAGTGCCCGGCTGCCAGGGCGACCAAGTTCGTTCCAACCAAGGCACCCGCGCCATTCGAAAATGTGCCGCTGACGCTGCCGAGCAGAATGGAAACCCCGGTTGGATACGAAACAGCGATGTCCGCAACGCCATCATTGTTGAAGTCTGCAACGACGATTCCCGTGGGTGCGGCACCCACGGTGTAGGTGGTGCCCAGCGTGAGTGCTCCAGTGTTGGAAACCGTGTAGATGGCAACGCTGCTGCTGCCCTGCTCCAAAACAGCCACGGCGGGCGCACCAGACGAGGCATAGTTGGGGACGACGGCCACGGCCACCGGGGAAGAACCGCTGCCAGTGCCGTAGTTGTTCACCACGTAGCTGGTGCCGCTACTCAGAATCACGCTGATCTGATTGGCGGACGTGTCAGCCACGATTGCGTCCGGCTTGCCGTCGCGGTTCAGATCGGCCACGGCAACACCCTGCGGGCCACTGCCCACGTTGTAGGTGCTGGTGGTGGACTGAAAGACTGCCTGGGCGCGCGCCGACATCGATGCAGCACAAACGAGCGCCAAAGCGCAGGCAAAAGACGACACGACGTTGCCAGCAGACGACATGCTGGAGCGGAAACCACCGCACTGCAACAATCCATTCCGACGCATAACTTGTAACCTCAATGAACTCAGGAGATCTTCACATCCAACCAAGGGTTGCCGCTTCCCTCTGCGCAAGCAGTTGCACACTGCAATGCATTTCTGCGGCTCGATTGATGCTGCAACCTGGCTCCTCGTGGATCGCCAGCACTGCTAGCGTCCGCCGCGTCCAAGTTTGCTCCCCCTTGGGGAAATTCCTGCAAGTACAACAGACTCGTCTCCACTGGCTGCCACTTATGACGGCAAAAGACAGCACGACCCACGACACGACACCCAGATTGGAGAACTCCTTGAGGATACCGTAGTTGGTGGAAAAAAACGACGAAAATCTAGCAGTTATCCCACCGAGCAACTCGGCAGAAATCTGTCCGTTTTTCGGCAGAAATCGCGGCGAAGCCCGTGGACTTCCTTCGCGCGTAGCCTATAAGAATCCAGCCTGTTTCCATAGACTTGCCATCTTGCATCTCGCTCTCGGCATTTTGTTATATATATGGTAATTTATTTTACGGAAGATATTTACTATTTCATTACTCGCGTTCTTGGAACCTCCATCGAGGCCAGATACGGGATTCCCACAAATTTTGTGTTTTTTCCACAGGAATCAGTCGAGGTCAAAGTCACGCAGCGGCTTGCCAGTGTCCGGGGTTTCCTTGGCTTTTTTCAGCGCTTCTGCAAATTTTTTGGCCAGCACATCCTCCTTATTTTTTTCGGCATCGACGGCTTGGCGGAAGAGCGATTCCTTGCGCGCCTCTTGTTCGCGCAGGGCGCGCGTGGCGGCATCGAAGTCCTCAAATGTTTTTTTGCGCGGCGCGGATGTGTGCGAGATCACCGCACGCGTCGCGGGATCGATTTTGAGCATAGCGCCGCAATCGGGACAGGCAACCTCAAAAAAATTCGTGTCTCGCATCTCTTTTCCAGCCATGGTCGCACTCTCCCCTGCATCAGCATACAACCGCGGCGGACGCTGGCTACAGCGTCAGGCTCAGATGCCCATCGCAATCCTTGCCCGCTGCAGCGACCAAGGTTGCAGCCAGCGCTGTCGGATCGGTGCGCAAAAACCAAGCAGCGCTCAGCACGCGTTCCTGCAAATGGCCGTTGGGAAAAAGCTGCTGCCGCAGCAGTGCCGCATGGCGGCGCAGCACGGGCGTGCGCTCCATCTCCAAGTTCGCGGCCAAGCGGCGCAGTCGGTTTATCTGATAGCGCATTTTGGATGCAGCCACAGTCGCTGAGCGCCCCAGGCCCGCGTCCACCGACTCCATCCACGTGGTGACGGCTTGCAGTTCGCGGTCCAGCGTCTCGCCAGCGATGGCCAGCCTGCGCTTGCCTTCGACGGGCATCTGCCGCGCGGCCAGCCGCTGTGCCAGCGCCTCTGGCTCGTGCCAAACATCCTGCAAACTGATGCCGTGGCGCGTGAGCAGATGCGCCATCTCCGGTTCGACGAGCGTGGCGGACATGCGCGGCAGAATGGGCGTCGTACGCCCTAGAATTTGCTGGTACACCACGTCGGTCTGCGCGAAGTAGGCAATCTCTGCCGGGCCGCCCACGTAGGCGGAAACAGGCAGCAACGCGTCTTGCAAGACCGGGCGCAACAGCGCGTTCGGGCTAAGCCGCTCCGGCTCGGCATCGAGGATTGCCAGCAGGTCGGCGGCGCTGTACGTGTGGCCACCGGCCATCCATCGCCCGCCTGCGTGCAGATGTAAAGCCTCGCGCGCGCCGGTCTTTGCGTTCAAGAGAAACAGTAGGCT
>JAJZCX010000038.1 GCA_021851625.1 Acidobacteriota bacterium
AGGAAACGGCACCGCCGCAGGTGCCAAGGAAGTGTGTGCATGACAATGGAACCCTCGGAACCTACGGTGCCGCAGCAGGCAGGCGCCAATCCCATGTATCGGCGCAGACGACGCAAGCGCAAAGGCCCGCCGAATGGGCAGCCGCCGCAACCGCTTGCCGCGCAGAATTCCCAACAAGGTGGCAGTAGCGAAGCGCAGGGACAAAGTGGTACGGAACAGGCTGCGGGGCAATCCTCAGGGCAGTTCCGGCAGAATGGCGCAGGCCAGCAACAGCGGCCCGGCAAGAAGCGCTTCTTCAAGAAAAAGCAATTTAAGAGCGCAAACCCCGGCAACGGGCAACCGCAACAGCAGCGCCGCAACAACCGGCAAAGCCGCCAGCCGCGCACCTTCGTCGGCCCGATGGATCACAGCTATCGCGCGGCGAATGGCAATTTTGCCGATGCACCACCCTCCACAGTTGAATTGCAGCGCAGCAGTGGGAATGGCAACGGCAATGGAACGCACGCCGCTGTCTATGGCGATGTGCAGGAGTTTCCGTCTGCACAGGGCAATGGAGCAGACACGGAAGCTCCCACGCGCATCTACTGCTTTATTGAGGAACTCTTTTTCCTGGCCAAGATTCAGGAGACAGCGCGCAAATTGGGCGTCAAAGTGGTCTTTGTAAAGAATGACAAGGACATTGTGGAGCGCCTGACAGAAGCGCCGGAGAATGAGCGGCCCGCGCTGATCGTTTTTGACTTGAACAACGCGAACGCCAAGCCATTGACGCTGATCCCCAAGCTGAAATCGAAGCTGAAGCGCAGCGCTTCGGTGATTGGTTTTCTCTCGCACCTGCAAGGCGATTTGAAGGTGAAGGCTGCCGAGGCTGGCTGCGATGCGGTGATGCCGCGTTCGGCCTTCTCACAGAACCTGCCCAACCTGCTGCGCCGCTACGGTACCGACGAGGACGAAGCCGCGTACGCCGAGGCATAAGCGCTTCGGCCTTGATTGCAGTTTGCTAGCCGGGCGGCCAGTGCATGGTGCGTCCGGCCAGCAAATGCACGTGCAGGTGATCGACGGTTTGCCCGCCATCCGCACCGCTGTTCAGCACCGCACGAAATCCATTCGACAATTCCAGTTTCTTGGACAGTTCTGCCGCCACCTGCAACAGGTGGCCGAGTAGGGCTGCGTCTTGTGGGGCACAGTGTGCCAGCGAGACCAGATGCTGGCGTGGAATGACCAGCAGGTGCGTCGGGGCCTGCGGATTCACATCGTGAAATGCCAGGCAAAGCTCATCTGCATACTCTGTGCGCGCGGGAATGGTGCCAGCGGCGATCTTGCAGAAGATGCAGTCAGAAGAAAATGCCATGAGCCGATTTTCTCATGAGCGACTGGCGGCGGTCTTCAATCCACGCGGACCAGATACGCAACGGCCTCTTCGGTGTGAAGCGTGCGCACGATGCGCTCAGCGGTGCTGCGCTCCTCACCCTGCGGGCGCAGTCGCACCCAATAGCCGGAGTTGCCGGCAAACTCTATTACGTAGGCCGTGGGATAGGTGCGTTCCAAATGATTGCGCATGGCAACGGCTCGGCCACGGCTGCGGAAGGCTCCGATCTGGATGATCCAGCGTCCGCCGGTGAAGATGGGCTTCGGGGTCTTCAGCACATCCATGCGCACATGGGCAACGCCCATGCGGAAGACGCCGGTGCGCTTGGCCGCTCCGCGCGACAGGTCGATCATGCGTCCTGGAATGAATGGGCCGCGATCCGTGATGGTGACCACGACGGATTGCTGCGTGGCAAGGTTGGTGACGCGCACAACCGATCCCATGGGCAGCATCTTGTTGGCTGCCGTCATCGCGTCCTGGTGGTAGACCTGTCCATTGGCGGCGTGGCTGTGGCGGTAGGGTTCTCCATACCAGCTGGCAAGGCCCACCTCACTGTAGAGAATCTTTCCCTTGTGGTGCTGGGGAATCTGCATCGGCTCCGGTACTGGCTCCTGCGGTTGGTTCGCGTACGGGCGCGGAGTGGGCAACTCCTGCTGCACCTCCGGCGGCGGCGGTGCATACACCTCTGCTTGTTTGTGATGACAGCCAGCCAGAATGCCCAGTGCCAGCAGCGCAAAGAAGCGCAACGTTGTACGTTTGCATTGCCCAAGGCCGGGAATCGTTTCGTGCATCGTGCGCAGAGTCATTTTCCCCATTATCGTGGATGCAAAGCGCAGATGGCGATCGGGGGCGAACAAAAAATGATTGTGAGGTAACCCAGCGTAACGCTGTAAAAAAAATTACAGCGTGATAACGAATGGCGAGGTACTGCGTCCAAGAAGCATTACTCTGGAATGGGTGGTGGCGCATATTGGCGGTACGTTGGATCGCACTGTGTCTCGGATGGGCTTGCCTAGGTTGGACGCCAATGTTGTGCGCGCAGCAAAGTGCGCTGGCCACGTTGCCGGATGCGCCTGTACCGCAGATTGCTGCCTCCACGTCTGTGGCGGGCACGAGCCATTCCGCGTCGACGCAGTTGCCGTACGCTTCCTTCTATAGCCGAACGATTTTTACCACCCAGCAGGCAAGGCCACTCCTCGGCTTCGCCAAGATCAAATACGCGGGTGTGGAGATGGTGCGGCCCATCAATGTCCTGCATGCGGCGGTTTCGGCTGGGTACAGCCAGTTCCAAGGCGGCGATCCAAAATATGGCAGCGGTGCGGGAGCTTACGGAGCACGCTACGGGGATGCAATCCTGCGTGAAAGCACATACCGATTTTTTTCTGACGGCTTTTTCCCCTTGCTATTGCATGAGGATCCGCGCTATTACCGCATGGATAGTCATGGAACGGTGCGGCAGCGTTTGTGGTATTCCTTCTCGCGCAGTTTTGTCACGCGTACGGATGCGGGTACCCCCACTCCCAACTATGCGACGCTGCTGGGCCATGCGACAGGCGCGGCATTGGTGCTGACCTACTACCCAGACACCAGTCAGGGCGGCGGCGTGGTGCTGCGTACCTTTGCTGACTCCATCGCCGTGCAGATTGGCTTGGACATGGTGCGGGAGTTTGTACCCAAACTGCGCTTCCTGTTCTGAAATCTCCAAGCGGGTCCAGCCTGGATTGTCAGAATCTCGCAAACCATACCTGCAAACTCATGCAAGGGGCATTTGGCTCCGATATGCAGGATATGGAAGACCTTGTCCGCGAGTTTCTACTCGAAAGCCACGAGGGTCTCGATCGCATGGAGCAGTGCCTGGGCCAAATGGCGCAGCCGACTGCCGGGGCCGAGCCGTTGCGGGAGATCTTTCGCTCCGTGCATACGATCAAGGGCGCAACGGGATTCCTTGGCTTCGAGCGACTGGAACGCGTAGCCCACGCCGGAGAAAATTTGCTGGTCAAAATGCGCGATGGTGATTTGCAGCCAACCCCTGCGCGCATGGATGTGCTCCTGATGTTGCTGGACGCGCTGCGTGGAATTTTGCAGGGCATTGAACAAGGCGATGGCACGGAGCCTGCGGGCGACGATGCGCGCCTGCTGGAACAGCTTGCAGCGCAGCAGACAGCAGAGATCCCAACCGAGACCGCGGTTGCGACCGCTCCCATGACGGTGCAGGCGAGTGCGCCGATCGCAGAAGTGCCAATCCCCACTGCGCAGCCGACAGAAGTCTCCACTCCAGCGGTCGTCTCCGCCGCAACCACTCCAGCCTCCGCAGAGCCTGCGGAAATATCTGCCGCAGCGAATGCCGTCACCGACAGCACGGTGCGTGTGGACGTGGAAGTGTTGCAGCAACTGCTGAACCTGGCCGGGGAGTTGGTGCTGACGCGCAATCAGATCGTGGCCGCAGCGCACGGCAGTGCGATGGAGACGCTGGCGCAGCGGCTGCATCGCGTAACAGGTGAGATTCGCGATGCGGTAATGCGCGTGCGCATGCAGCCGGTGGAGCAGGTCTTTGCTCGCTTTCCTCGCTTGGTGCGCGAGCTGGCACGACAGTGCGGCAAGTCGGTGCGGCTGGAGATGGAGGGCCAGCAGACACTCCTGGATCGCAGCGTGTTGGAGATGATTCGCGATCCGTTGCTGCACGCGATTCGCAACGCCATCGATCATGGCATTGAGGCAGCAGAAGTGCGTGCTTCGCTCGGAAAGCCGCAGGAAGGTTTGCTGCGCCTGCGTGCCACTTCAGCGGGAGATCACGTGTTGATTGAGGTGAGCGATGATGGCGGCGGCATGGCCCCAGAACGGCTGCGACAGAACGCGGTCAACAAAGGGCTGCTCACCACGGAGCAGGCTGCGGCACTCAGCGATGCTGAAGCGCGCAATCTGGTTTTCCTTCCCGGCTTCTCCACCGCTGCGCAGGTGACGAATGTCTCCGGGCGTGGCGTGGGCCTGGATGTGGTGCGTCAAAATGTGGAACGCTTGGGCGGCAGTGTTGCTCTGGTAAGCGTCGAAGAAGTGGGCACAACCATCCGTCTGCGTCTGCCGCTGACATTGGCCATTCTTCCAGCGCTCATTGTGCGCTGCGGCAACCAGCGCTTTGCCATTCCGCAAAAGTCTGTGGAGGAATTGCTCCATCGCAGCGCTGCGGAGTGGGGGAAGGACGTAGAGTGCATGGGCGCTGTGCAGTTGTTGCGTTTACGCGATCGATTGCTGCCGCTGGCGCACCTGCGCGTGTTGCTGCGGTTGCCAGAACGCAAGGATGCAACGACAACAGAAAAATTTGGAGAGCATCTGGCGGTGATCAACGCTGAAGGGCTGCGTTTGGGCCTGCGCGTGGATGCACTGGAGGGCGTTGAGGAACTCGTCGTTCGCCCGCTAGACCGCATTGCCGAAGCTGATGTCTTCTCCGGCGCTGCACAGTTGGCGGACGGCGGACTGGTGTTGATCTTGGATGTGGCTGGACTGGCCTCGCTGGCAGGTGTTGTGGAAGCGCAGGTGCATGAAGAAGCAGCGGTCGATACGAAGACATCGACACAGCGGCAATATCTCCATGTCGCGCTGCGGGGCATTCCTGCTGCGATTCCCATCGAACACGTAGAGCATGTGATGGCCGTACAGGCAGCTTCAATTGTGCCCATGGGCGGCGTGTTGGTGATGCTGGATGGCGACGATGTCATTCCCTTGCTCGACGGCGTGCGCTCCGGCAGAGGGGAAGGCGTAGAAGCGCTACGGCTGGCGGCGGAAGCTCCCGCGCCCGCGTGGAATGTTTTGTTCTGCACCAGTGCGGCAGGTCGCATCGGGCTGCTGGTGAGCGCCATTCACGGCATGGTGCAGGCAGAGCCATTTGCAGTGCGCAATGTCGAGCATCCAGAGGCACCAGCGCAGAGCGTGGTGCACCTGTCCGATGGTTTGGCTCGTGTGATTTGTCCAGAAGACTGGTGCGAGTTTGTGCAACATCCTGAGGCTTGGCAACCGCTGAATCTACTGCAATGGCAAAACGCTGGTGCGGAGCAGGCGGGCAGGGAGGTGCAGGAATGACGCAGAGATTTTTTTCCGCACAAAGTGCTGCGGAGACATTGGATTCGGTTTGTACGGTGTATCTGGGCGGAGAGATTTTTTCCGTGCGCCTGACGGACGTGGTGGAAGTGGTGACGGCAGTGCATGTGCAGGACTGCCCACTATCGCCCGCGTATATCGCTGGGTTGATGCACTATCGCGGCGACGTGCTGACCGTGGTGCACCTGCGCGCTTTGCTGGGTTTGTCGGCATCCACGCAGGCGGAGCATCGGCATATCACCATGGTGATGGCCGGAGTGCACGGTCTGTTTGCCATGCAGGTGGACGACATGGGCGAGGTGCGCTCACTGGAAAACTCACTGCTGGAATCTATGCCCGCGCTGATGGATGCTGAGCGGCATTCGTTTCTGCGCGGCATGTACAAACTTGAGCAGGGGCTGCTTCCGCTGCTGGATGTGCAACGACTGGAGCCAATCGCACTGCGGGCATGGACGGCGGCGCACATGCATGAGGCGAAGATTGCCGGACGTGAAGAGTCGCCGCGCGCAATCGCTTCCTAACCGAACGAAATGGGTTGGCCAATGGGGATGAGCGCCAAGCAGATGGTTCGCGTGGTGGTGATTGATGACTCAATCACCATGCGCACTCTGTATCGAACCATGCTCGCTGGTTGCGCAGACATTGTTCTGGCGGGAGAAGCAGAGGATGGTTCCAGCGGCATAAAGCTGGTGCAGGAGTTGCGCCCTGATCTTGTTCTGCTGGATGTGACGATGCCGGGCATGAATGGCCTGGATGTGCTCTCGCGTCTGCATGAAATCTCTCCACGCCTGCCGGTGATGATGTGCAGCACGCTGACCCAGCGCGGTGCTGCGGTCACGCTCGACGCGCTCTTCCGTGGTGCTGCGGATTATGTGGCCAAGCCGATTGCACAGGGCGCTCCCGGTGTTGTGCAGGATGAGTTTCGCGCGCTGCTGCTGAGCCGTATTCGCGCGCTCTGCACGCGCCTGCCGTTGGAACTGCCTGTTGCAATCGATCCAGTGCGCAGCATGGTGCTGGAGGCGACGCAGCCCTTGCAACCCATTGCGCCGGGTGTGGTTGTCATCGGTGCATCCACCGGCGGACCGCAGGCGTTGGAGGTCGTATTGTCGGCCATCCCCGCGGATTTCCCCGTGCCCATTTTGATCGCGCAGCATATTCCTCCGCTCTTTGTTCCACTACTTGCGGAGCGTTTGCAAAAGCAATGTCCACTCCGTGTGCGTGAGGCCGTGGAGGGTGCGTCCCTATGCGAAGGCAACGTGTGGATTGCGCGCGGGGATTGGCATCTGCGCATACAGGCCAGCGAGGCTGATGCTCCATCGCAAGAACATCCGCGCGCGGTGATGCACATGGAACAGGACGCGCCCATCCGCTATTGCCGCCCTTCGGTGGATGCCCTGTTTATTTCTGCCGCGCGTACGTTTGGAGCAGCAACACTCGCAGTCGTGTTGACGGGCATGGGTTCCGACGCAACCGATGGTGCGCGCATTGTGCGCGCCGCAGGGGGCACGGTGCTGGCCCAAGATGCAGAGACCAGCACCATCTGGGGAATGCCCGGCTCCGTTGTGCAGGCGGGTCTGGCGAATGCCGTTCTACCTTTGGGCTGGATAGCGACGGAGCTGGTGTACCGCGCAGGCAGACTACACAAACAAGGCGCATCCTTTTCTGACACACCTTGCAAAGACGCAGTGAGGGTTCCATGAAGTGCAGTGAAGAGGAACGTGAATATCTGCGCAAACTGGTGCAGACGCATTCAGCCAACGTGATAGATTCCGCACGCGATTATTTTTTGGAATCTAGACTGCACGGAGTGGCCCAACAGGTGGGAGTTCGCAGCATCCGCGATCTCATCGCTTTGTTGCGCCATCGCCCAGAGGGAAACCTGCATCGCATGGTGGTCGAAGCCATGACCATCAATGAGACCAGCTTCTTCCGTGATGGTGCACCGTTTGCGCTCATGGAGCGCAGGCTGATTCCGCAGTTGCTGCAGGCGCGCCGTTCGCAGCGGCGTCTGCGGTTTTGGAGCGCGGCCTGTGCCAGCGGACAGGAGGCATACAGCCTCGCCATTCTGCTGATGAAGAATTTTCCAGAATTGGCGGGCTGGGATGTGCGCATCTTTGGTACGGACCTCTCCCAAGCAATGATTGAGCGCGCGCGCAATGGAAACTACAGCAGCTTGGAGGTCGCGCGTGGACTCACACCAGAACTCTTGGAGCGCTACACGATGCATCAGGGGCATGGCTGGACGATGTTGCCAGAGATACGCGCCTTGTGCAGCTTTGTTCGGCTCAACCTGTGCGCACCCATGCCGTTGCTCCCGGTGTTTGATGGCATCCTGCTGCGCAATGTGATGCTCTACATCTCCAACGAAGACCGCGTGCGGCTGTTGCGTACCATGCACCGACAGTTGGCCAGCGACGGATTTCTGCTGCTCGGCTCCTCCGAGCAATTGCCAGAGAACTTGGACCTCTTCGACGTACACTTGCAAGCCGGCGCTTGTTCTTACACGCTCCGTCTCTGATTGCACACTCTCCAAAAGATAGAAATTTTTCGCTCTGGATGCACACAGAGCCGCAACCATTTATCGTAAGAAGAAGACCACGAATGCACCTTGGGAACCCAGCCATGCAGGCATCCTTGGACGAGAGGCCATGAAAGCTCTACAAGCCGTGCGCGGCACGCGCGATCTGCTGCCGCCAGAAACAGAATTGTGGAATCGAATCGAGTCTGTCGCGCGCAGCGTCTTTGCGCGCTACGGATTCGGAGAAATTCGCACGCCGATTTTCGAAGACACACAACTCTTTGCCCGCGGTGTGGGTGAGGAGACCGACATCGTCTCCAAAGAAATGTACACATGGGAGGATCGCGCCCGCGCGCAATCAGAAAAATCCCAATCCCTGACGTTGCGGCCAGAGAATACCGCTGGCGTGGTGCGCGCCTACATTGAACACGGCATGGGCGAAGACGGCTTGCTGCATAAGCTCTACTACATCGGCCCACAGTTTCGCCGGGAGCGCCCGCAAAAAGGCCGCTACCGCCAGTTCTTCCAAATCGGTGCAGAAGTGATTGGCCCATCCAGCGCTGGCAGCGAGTCGCCGCTGCGCGATGCCGAGGTGTTGGAGATGCTGTCCACGCTGCTGCATGAGTTGGGTGTTGCGGATTGGAAGCTGTACATCAACTCGGTCGGCTCGGCGCAGGATCGCACGCGCTACGTACAGATTCTGCGCGAATCGCTGCAAGGCGTGGCTCCGAATCTTTGCGCGGATTGTCAACGGCGCGCGCAGACGAATCCATTGCGCGTGCTGGATTGCAAAGTGCCAGAGGATCAGCCGTGGATTGATTCGCTGCCCAAGATTGCGGAGTTTCTCGACGCCGCTTCCCAGCAACACTTTGCGCAGGTCTGTGCTGCACTCGATGCTTGCGATGTTGCGTACACTGTGAATCCACGCTTGGTGCGTGGCTTGGATTACTACACGCGCACCACCTTTGAATTTGTGCACACGGGCTTGGGCGCACAGAACGCTCTGCTCGGCGGTGGCCGCTACGATGGCCTGAGTGAATCGATCGGTGGCCCCAAGGCTCCGGGCATCGGCTTTGCCATTGGCGCGGATCGATTGGTGCTCACCTTGCAGGCTCTGGCCACTGCGCAGGCAGAGCAGGGAAGCGCAGCCTCTGCGCAAAAGTTGGATGCTTACATTGCGCCGCTCGGTGAAGCGCAGCAGCCGCAGGCTCTGCTGCTGGCGCGCGAACTGCGCCGCGATGGATTGCGCGTTGAACTGGGCGATGGCAACTTTCGCATCAAGAAATCCTTTGAGGCTGCGGATCGCTTGGCGCGCACAGTTGTGC
>JAJZCX010000039.1 GCA_021851625.1 Acidobacteriota bacterium
AACGTAGGGGCGTTGGATGTTGGAGCGGGCGAGGTCGCTGGTTTGCAGCCGCTCGACCTCTTTTTTGCGCGAGGTGACCTGGCTGGAGCGCGTGCCGGCGGAGAAGCGCGCGATGAACTCATTCAATTGCGCGATCTTTTTTTCGCGCTGCTCGTTCTGGGCTTCCAGGCGCGAGCGGGACTGGGTTTTGGCCAGCACCATGTCGTCATAGCCGCCGGTGTAGGTGATGATGGTCTCGTAGTCGATGTCGGCGATGTGCGTGCAGACGCTGTTCAAAAAATGCCGGTCGTGCGAGATGGTGATCAGCGTGCCTTCAAAGTGAAGCAAAAAGTCTTGCAGCCAGTGGATGGAGTCGAGATCGAGGTGGTTGGTCGGCTCGTCCAAGAGCAGCGCCTGCGGCTTGCCAAAGAGCGCCTGCGCCAGCAGTACGCGCACCTTTTGGCCGCCCTGCAGCTCGCTCATCTTGCGCTCATGCACGGCGTCGGGAATGTCCAGGCCTTGCAGCAAAATGGCGGCGTCGCTCTCGGCGGTGTAGCCGTCCTCTTCGCCGACGATGCCTTCGAGTTCGCCCAAGCGCATGCCGTCCTCATCGCTGAGTTCGTGCTTGGAGTAGATGCGATCCCGCTCTTCGAGCGCGGCCCACAGGCCCTTGTTGCCCATGATGACGGTGTCGAGAACACGATAGGCGTCAAAGGCATATTGATCCTGACGCAGCACGCCGAGCTTTTTGGGGCGGACGACGGTGCCTTTCTGCGCGTCCAGCTCGCCGGTCAAAATTTTCATGAAGGTGGATTTGCCCGCTCCATTGGGGCCGGTCAGGCCATAGCGGCGACCCGGCGTAAAGGTGGTGGAGACATCCTCAAAGAGGACCTTGGCTCCATAACGCATGCTGACATTGCTAACGGAAATCATCGGTCTCTCTATTGTTTCATGAGCGCGGCGGTCTGGGCCACGGGTGGGGGTGGGTTTGGCGCGGGTGGCGGTGGGTGTGCGAAGATAAAGGTAGCAATGAATATGTCTCAGAAGCGTTTTTGTATGCATTCTTTTTTGCCGCGTGTTTGTAGCGGCTTGTTCCTGCTGGCGTTGGCGGCGGCTCTCGCATCCACGGCCCGCGCGCAGACGGATATCAACGTGAACCTGTACGAAGCGTTGCCAATGTCGGCCAGCAAGCCTGCGGCTTCCAGCGGCGGTGTGGTGACCGACCCCGGCGTGAACCAGTCGGCGGATCCGTCCCTAGGCTTTCGCATGGGCCTGCGACACATGTACCACCCGCACTTTGGGCTGGAGATTAACGCTGGCTACAACCGCGCCACGCAGCATTTTTCTGGCTCTTTGCAAACGGATGCCACGGTGTACTCGCACGCCAAGCCGTTTACGATCGACTACGTTTCGCGCATCAAGGCGTACAAGGGCTTTCAATTTTTCTGGCTGGCCGGCGCCGGATTCGTCTCCTATGACATCTCCAGCTACGGCCCGGGCGGCAACACCACTGGCACGGTCACGGAGCCAGCGCAGTCGGAGATTTTGCCCGCGGGCGAATATGGCGTGGGTGCGGATTACCACTTGCACGCACTGCCGAAATTCATGGGGCTGCGCTTGCAGTACCGCGCGATTGTGGAGCACGCACCGGATTATCGGCTCACCTATTTATCCACAAACAATCTAATCAATATCTCTGAACCGAGCGTGGGCATCACCTTCAAGTTCTAGCGCATTTCCGGCCAGTGTGTTCAAGGTGGGGAAAGAGTTGTGGTTCTGACTTTTTCCCACTCAAGCCAAAAGACGGCTTGAATGGGGCACCAAGAATTTTGTGAATTCTGGATAGGAAAATGCATCAGCGCTGACATCTGCGCAGGCCCATCGCAGCCCCGTGTCAAACGATTGCAGTTCGCGATTGTTTGACGCGGGGCTGCGGTTTGTTTGCTTCCAGCAGTATGCGTATCTTCTCCACCGCGCGCGGCACGGCTTGGACGGATGTGCTGCCGTAGCCCAGAATGAAGCCATGCCGGGCGGGCGAGTTGTTGTAACACGGTGAGAGCGGCCAGAGCCAGAGACCGGCCTGTGCGGCTTGCATGGCCAGATCGCGGTCGTTGTAGCCATTGGGTAAAAATGCAACCAAGTGCATGCCGGTTTCTGAGCCAGAAATCTCCAAGGTTGGATGGATGGTTTTCTGCATGCACTCGATCAGCGCGTTGCGGCGCTCGCGGTAGAGCGTGCGCATTTTGCGGATGTGACGCGCGAAGTGTCCTTCCACGATGAAATCGGTAAGCGCCTCTTGATGCAGATAGGCGGGGAAGATGTCCATGGCTAGGCGCACGGCAGCGAAGGCACCGATCAGATCGTGCGGAATGACGATGTAGCCCATGCGCAGAGACGGGAAGAGCACCTTGCTAAAGGTGCCAACATAAATGACACGCGCGTGCGGGTCCATGCCTTGCAAGGAGGCAATGGGCATGCCTTCATGGCGGTACTCGCTGTCGTAGTCGTCCTCGATGATCCAAGCTCCGTGCTTGTGCGCCCATTGCAGCAACTGCATTCTGCGGGAGGCGCTCATCGTTACGCCGAGAGGGAATTGATGTGAAGGCGTCACGTGCGCCGCGCGTGCGTTGCGGTTCATGCGGATGCCGGCGGCAACATCCATACCTGCCGCATCGACGGGCACATGCACCCAGCGGCAGCCTGCGCTGAGGAATGCATTGCGGGCCAGGTTGTAGCCCGGTTCCTCAACCCAGACCGCGTCGCCCGCATTCAACAACACACGCGCGGTGATGTCCAAAGCCTGCTGAGAGCCGGAGACGATCATGATCTGGCGCGCATCACACCGCACGCCGCGCGAGGTGCGCAGATAATTGCAGACCGCTTCGCGGAAGCGCTCCGATCCCAATGGGTCGATGTGGTGCATTCTGGCAATACTGGGATTGCGGCAGTGGCGCGCGACCAGGCTGGCCCAGAGCGAGTGTGGGAACTGCTCCAACGCAGGCTGATGCAAGCCGAAGGCACCCCAGCCGTGCAGCCATGGCAGGGGTTCGCGCTTGGGCAGGGCGCGCGCGCGGTCGGCAACGCGTCTGGTGCCAGAGAGGATGGGATGCGCGTTTGGTGTCTGACGCACGGCTGCGAATGTGATTGCATCGGGCAGCTCAGCGGAGACAAAGGTTCCCGAACCGGTGCGCGCTTCCAAATATCCCTCCACCAATAATTGCGCGTATGCATTCAGCACGGGAATGCGTGAAATGCGCAACTCTGCGGCCAGATCGCGGCTGGAGGGTACCTTCTGTCCGGGATCCATCGCGCGGTTGACGATGGCGGCGCGGAGGCCTTCATAGATTTGTTTGTGCAGCGGCAGCTTGGATCTCCGATCCAGCACGATCAGCGGCATGGTGCCGACGGAAGCATTTTGGCGGCGGGATTTTTTTTGCATAGGCCCAGTATAGTGGTAATAAGAAAAAGTTGAAAAGTGGCTATTGATGGATACCACTCCATGGTGCAATGGTAGGGCATGAGCAGGGGGTCCAACTCGACATTGGGGCAGTGGCGGGCGATACAAGTGTCTGCCGGACGAATTTTTTTGGGCGTGTCCACAATTGTGTTTGGCGTGCAGCAATTTTCGACACGGGGAACCATACTCGGCTTGCAGATCCAGCCCGCGTGGGCCCCCATGCATATAGAGATTGCGTATGTGTTGGGAGCGTTTTTGATTGTCGCGGGTGGATGCCTGCTGACGGAGAACTCCAATGGGCGATTGGCTGCCTGCTTGCTCGGCATCGTGTTTTTTGTGTCGGACGTGCTGGTGCGCGGCTCCAAGTGCGCGCTGGCCTTTCACGATGTGGGGGAGCGGTCACTCATCTTTGAGGCCCTGGCCTTAACCGCTGGTTATTTTCTCGCTGCAGAAGCCCTCCCCAGCCATGGTGCGCGTGCACAGCGATGGCAGCACGCTGTGTGGACGACAGCGGAGATGAGCAGAATTCTCTTTGCAGTCTCACTCTGGATTTTTGGCGCGGACCACATTGATGCGGCGAAGTTTGTGGCTTCACTGATCCCAGCCTGGATTCCGGGGCACATGTTCTGGACCTATTTCACCGCTATGGGATTGATCGCCGCTGCGCTTTCGACGCTGTTGCGTAGGTGGGCCATGGCGTCTTCATTTTTGCTGGGATGGATGTTTTTTCTTTGGGTGGTGTTGTTGCACGTGCCCAGAGTGATTGCGCATCCGAGCGTCAACGAATGGAACAGCGCATCTGTGGCCTTGGCGATGGCCGGATGCTCTTGGCTGCTGGCCGCATCGGCGGTGCCGCAACCGAGCCGTGTGCGAGTGGCTCCAGTGCAGATCCGGGAACGGGGAAAAGGTCTGAAATACGCGACATTCCTTGTCTGTATTCTCTGCGCGGGTCTGGCTGGTTGGGGCGCTTATGTTCAAGCTGCGAGCGTTGCAGTGGGCGGGAGCGGAGAGTCTATGGCTGCGGCTTTTTTGTCTGTGGCCAACTCGATCCAGACGCAGGTGGATGTGCGAGGAAGCCACGCAAATGGCAAGGCAAACATCTATGCTGCGATTGCGCTGAACCATGCAGAGTCTCATGTACTGCACGGGGAAAACCAAGGCAAGGATTTGCAGCATGTGGCCGTGCTGTTGCAACTCATCCAGATTGGCAAGCTGGACGCGAACGGTGTGTTTGCCCAGCGTCCGAATGCGGGGCCGGTGATCGGTGCAGCGATGAGAAAAGGGGATGCTTAACCGGAGATCAAGATTGCGTGTGGGGACGCAATCCGCACTCACCCCCAAGGCTACGGCCAAGGGGGGAGTGCGGTAATTTTTGCGCGTGGTTTATGAGCAGCCGCTGGTGCTGCCGCACTCGACGCATTTGTAGCAGCTTCCGTTGCGCACCATGATGGCTCCGCAGGTGTGGCAACTGGGCGCATCGCCCATGTCCACCAGTGCGCGCATGGCGTCGGCAGCGTGATACAGACCGCGATCTTCAAGATGCAGATCGTCTTTGGCCAGTGGTGCGGCGCTGGCATTCATCTCCGGCACAATGGATTCCGTTGCCAAGAGTGAGGACAGAACCGAGCGCGTTGCGGGCGATTGCAGCGCGGCAGCGGATTCTGGTGCAGCGCCTGCGCCGGACAATCCCGCGAAGAGCGGCAACTGCTGGCCAGAGAGGAAGCGAATCTGGAGCCAGCGGAAGATGTAATCCATGATGGACTTGGCAAAGCCGATCTGCTCGTTGCCCGTCCAGCCGGATGGCTCAAAGCGCGTGTGCGCAAATTTTTCGCAGAGCACACGCAGCGGCACGCCGTGTTGCAGCGAGAGAGAAATGGCCGTGGCGAAGGCATCCATCAAGCCGCTGACGGTGGAGCCTTCCTTGGCCATGCGGATGAAGATTTCTCCGGGCTGACCGTTCGGGTACAGGCCCACGGTGATGTAGCCCTCGTGTCCGGCGATGGAGAATTTATGGGTGAGCGAGGCGCGCTCCTCAGCCAAGCGATGGCGCACGGCGCGCGGCGGCGCGGTTGGGTCTTGCTGTACCAGCATGGCGTCGGATGCAGCCTGCAAGGCCACGCGCGCGGCAGATTCGATGGCTCCGGCGGAGACAGACACAGGCGTTGCGGGCTGCGCCTTCAACTGCGAGGTGAGCGACTCAATATCCGTTGCGTCGAAGGGAGCGCGGGCCAGCGCGGCCAGCAGTTGCGTGGCCACGGCATCCAGCGCCGTGTTGCCGCGCGTGGATTTGGCATCCTTGCCGTCGCCGACGTTGAGTGGCTGCACGCCCTTGGAGCCATCGCGGTAGATGGCCACGGCCTTCAGCCCCCGCCGCCAAGATTCCATGTATGCCTCGGCGATGTCGTCCACGGTGGCGTCATTGGGCAGGTTGACAGTCTTGGAAATCGCGCCGGAGAGAAACGGCTGCGTGGCAGCCATCATGCGCACATGGCCCATGTAGTGGATGGTGCGCGTGCCCTTGGCCGGCTTGAAGCTGCAATCAAAGACCGACAAATGTTCGGCGCGGATGCCGGGTGCGCCTTCGATGGTGCCGGTGGCGTCGATGTAGCTGACGATGGCGTCCACCTGATCGCTGGTGTAGCCGAGCTTGAAGAGCGCAGCGGGCACGGTGTTGTTGACGATCTTAATCATGCCGCCGCCGACGAGCTTCTTATACTTGACGAGTGCGAGGTCTGGCTCCACGCCAGTGGTGTCGCAATCCATCATGAAGCCGATGGTGCCGGTGGGCGCGAGCACGGTGACCTGCGAGTTGCGATAGCCGTGTTTTTCGCCGTGAGCCAGCGCCTGATCCCAGCAGTTGCGGCTGGCATCGAGTAGCGTGTCGAGCTGCGGCACGCTGAATGGCTCCGCACTGCTGCGCGAGGCACCGATCTTGTTGACCTCGGCGCGGTGCATGCGGATGACATCCAAGAACGGCTCGCGGTTGACGTAAAAGCCGGGGCAGGCTCCGCCTTCGCGGCTGACGGATTGCGTCAGCGGCGTGGCCGACGGCAGCGCCGGGCAACGCTCGGCCAAGCGCGAGGATTGCAGATACGATTCGCCGCAGAGTATGGCGGTGAGGCAGGCGGCAAAGTCGCGGCCCGCATCGGAGTCGTAGGGCAAGCCGAAGGACATCAGCAGCGCGCCCAGGTTGGCGTAGCCCAAACCAAGCGGGCGATAGTCGTGCGAGTTTTTGGAGATGGACTCGGTCGGGTACCCGGAGTTGTCCACGAGAATGTCCATCGCCGTAATCAACACGTCCACTGCGTAGCGGTAGGCGTCTACATCGAAGGTTCCCGCTGACGTGACAAACTTCATCAGATTGAAGCTGGCCAAGTTGCAGGCCGAGTCGTCGAGGAACATGTACTCCGAGCAGGGGTTGGATGCGTTGATGCGTCCGGTATTCTTCGACGTGTGCCAGCGGTTGATGGTCGTGTCATATTGCATGCCGGGGTCGCCGCATTGCCAGGTGGCCTCAGCGATCTTGTGCATCAGGTCGCGCGCACGATAGGTATGCAGCGGTGCGCCGTCTTTGACCGTGCGCGTGGAAAATTCTCCATCGCGCTCAACGGCGTGCATGAACTCGTCATTCACACGCACGGAGTTGTTGGCGTTCTGGAAGAAGATGGAAGTGAAGGCTTCCGAGTCCGGGCCGGAGCCGTCGTAGCCCGCCTGCACCAGCGTCCAAGCCTTGGCCTCTTCCTTGGACTTGCATTCGATGAAGTCCACGATGTCGGGATGGTTCACGTCGAGGATGACCATTTTGGCGGCGCGGCGGGTTTTGCCGCCGGATTTGATGACGCCAGCGAAGGCGTCAAATCCGCGCATGAAGCTGAGCGGGCCGCTGGCCGTGCCGCCGCCAGAGAGGATTTCCATTGACCCGCGCATGGCGGAGAGAGTGCTTCCCGTGCCCGATCCCCACTTGAAGAGCATGCCTTCGGTCTTGGCCAGATTCAGAATGGAGTCCAGCGAATCCTGCACGGAGTTGATGAAGCAGGCCGAGCACTGCGGTTTGCGGTAGCCGGTAACGGAAAATTCCACCGCACATGTGTGCGGGTTCCAATGCCAGTTTTGCGCGTCAGAGTTTGGCTCCATCCGGTCGCAGCCCACGTTGAACCAGACCGGAGAGTTGAAGGCAACCTTCTGTTGCAGCAGCAAGTGCACCAGCTCATCGTGAAAGATGGCCGCGTCCTCGGGTGTGGCGAAGTAGCCGTCGTGCAGGCCCCATTGGGTGATCGTCTCCGCAACGCGGGCGATCAACTGGCGCACGCCGGACTCGCGCTCTGGCGTGTTCATCTGGCCGTGCAGATATTTGCTGGCAACTATATTGGTGGCCGTCATCGACCAAGTGGAGGGAATCTCGACATCCTTTTGCTCAAAGATGGAGTTGCCTTTGGAGTCGGTGATGCTGGCCGTGCGGCGCTCCCACGTCACTTCGTCATAGGGCGAGACGCCAGCGCGAGTAAAAAAGCGCGCAAAGGAGACGCCGCTGCCGGAGTGGGCAGCGTGGGTGGCTTCGCCGGTGGTGGAGGTCGCGGTGTGTTGCATCATTTCGGCCATGGGAGTTTCTCCTGCGTATCTTGATTCGATGTCCATGCACGCTGGAACGACTTGCGGCGAGCGCGCGGAGCTATGTTTTCTTGTCGGGCTGCGGCTTTTCCCGGCAAAAACCAAAAGGTATCGAGGGGGAAACACCCGCTCAGTACCGGGTTGCCATCCAATGGAAAAGCAGCTTGCAGAGGCAAAGTTACCGCTGCGGGTTGTGCGTGTCAAGAGAAAACCACAATCCCTTGTATCTGCTGGGAAAATGATTACCAAATTGGAATGCCAAGGCGGAGCAGGCCCAAGGAGGGTGTGTGACGACCCTGCAAGGTTGAAAGTACGCGCGCATCGGGCGCGGCGCAAGGCGCAGAAATGGGGCAAGATTGGTGGATGGATGTGGAGTCTGTGGAGAAGTGGTGCGCTGTATCACAAAAAAAAATGCGGCTGTGTGCGCACACTTTACCGCGATGCGGCGTGCCGTTACAATCGGAAGAGAAGGCCGACGTAGCTCAGTTGGTAGAGCAGCTGATTCGTAATCAGCAGGTCATCGGTTCAAGTCCGATCGTCGGCTCCAACAATTTTTCTCTTTCCTCTTGCAAGACAACCCACTACCCGGTGAACATGGGCCATGCATTACGAGAAAAACTATCGGCCTGCATTCTGTATTGTAGGAATCGCGTGTCGAACGTCCAAGGCGCACCCGGCCAAAACTGCCAGCTTGTGGCGACGGTTTCGTGAGGAGAAAATTGCCACGCACGTTTTAGAGCGGACCAATGATGCTGTCTATGCCATGTACTGCGAATACGACAGCGACTATCGGGGCGAGTACACGTTGGTGTTGGGCTATGAAGTTCCCATGGAATCGCAGATTACGCGTGAGACACCCGATGGGATGGTTGTGGCCACAATTCCAGCGGCCAACTATGCGCTGATTGATGCGCGCGGCAAGCAGCCCGACACGCTGATTGCCACGTGGGCCGATGTGTGGAATTCGTGCTTGCAGCGGACATATATTTGCGATTTTGAAGTGCACTGGGGGCCGGTGGCAGTGGAAGTGTACGTGGGACTGGAGTAGTTTTTCTC
>JAJZCX010000040.1 GCA_021851625.1 Acidobacteriota bacterium
TATTGGAACAGCCTTGACCACTGCACTGTTTCTGGTTCCATTTCACGCGCTAATGGTTCATTTTTTGCATAACCTGTTTGCGCGCGGAGCCATTCTGACTGGAACGGAGAATATGAGTCCGGCAGCAATTTGGGGGTCTTTTGGTAAATCTTTTCCGGGAATGATTTGCTATGCACTGTTTTGGTTGGGCACCTTGCTCATTCTGTTTCTCTATGAAGGCAACCGAAGCTCCAACGATCTGCTTTTTATGTGTCTGCCATGGATGGCGGCGTTGCCTTTGCAGGTCTATCCATATACAGGCGTTCTTTTGCTGCTGACCTGCATGTGGAAACTTAACGACATGCAAGACGGCAAGAGCGATGCGGCGAATGGATTCTTTTTTCTTGGATTTATTCTTGTTGGCCTACAGGCTGAGGCATACACGCAATACTTTCACTGGGTTGTCCGCTCTCATCGTTTCTTTTACATGCTCAATTCCATCGGAACTACGATCATTCTCATCTCAATAACCGTGTCAGCCCTCCAGCATGGCTCCCGAAGCCGGAAATGTGTACCCGCAGCTGCCGCAATCGTTTGAGTTCTCCGTGCAAGCGCCGGGCCTGTGATACCTTGGCCTTTCAGGGGGCTGTCGCGCGCGGCGGCTCTCGGCCACATCAGGTAGTGCGGATGCCGACACAATCGGAGTTGTTTCCCCCGGAAGGATCGCAAACGTCAGAGGTGATCGCTGCCTCCAGCGCTGCGGTGGCGCGCGTGCGCGCGGCAACATCCCCGGGATACTCCGATGCATCCGCAGCCATGGCACACAACGCAACGCAAAGGCCGCAGTCTGGCAAACGGGCTATGCCAGCGCCGCTCTGGTTGCAGAGAATTTCCCTGGCCGTGCTGGTCACTTTCTGTATCTACATTGGGCTGCTGCTGCTCTGCCTGCCGTGGACGCGCTTTTGGGATCAGAATCCCCTGCTGCTGGCCTATCCGCCGCTAGCGCGCGTGTGGTTGCAGGGTGCGACGCGCGGCGTGGTCTCTGGGCTGGGGCTGCTGGATCTCTGGATTGGATGCGCGGAGGTCTTGCACTTTACGCCGCGCCGACGCCCGCAGAACTTTGCCAAGATTCCCATTCGCACGATGCAAAAGCCCTGAGTATTTCCAATAGAAAATTCCCTCACCGAGGCACGGATGAATACCAACAAGCCGGAACCACCGACGGAACGCCCGCAACTCTCTTACTCCAACCCAGCTTTTGTGAACAGCGCCGATGGTCGCATTCTGCGCATTCTGGCCGAGTACATCGAGCCGTTGGCTCGCTTTCGCAAGGAGCACATTCAGGACACGGTGGTCTTCTTCGGCTCGGCGCGTTTCCATGCGCTGGATGAGGCGAATCAGGCGCTGGAGCTACTGGAGAACACTGGCTCCACGCGCCGTGCACCCGCCGATCAGCAGCCCGCCTCCGCAGAAGAAAAGGAGCGCGGCGAGGCCAGCGAACTACGCCTGCACCGCGCCGAGGCTGCCGTCGAGATGGCTCGCTACTACGAGGACGCGCGCAAGCTGGCGCACATGCTGACACAATGGGCCATGACGATTCAATCGCGCCGGGCGCGCTTTGTGGTCACCTCCGGCGGAGGCCCCGGCATTATGGAAGCGGCCAACCGCGGCGCGTATGAAGCTGGTGGCAAAACGATCGGGCTGAACATTCGCCTGCCGTTTGAGCAGATGCCCAACCCGTACATCACGCCCGGCCTGAGCCTGGAGTTTCACTACTTCTTCATGCGCAAGTATTGGTTCGCGTATCTGGCCAAGGCGCTGGTGGTCTTTCCCGGCGGCTTTGGCACGCTGGATGAGATGTTCGAACTGCTGACGCTGGCGCAGACGCAAAAGCTGGCCAAGCAGATGACGGTGGTCGTTTACGGCTCGGAGTATTGGAACAAGGTCATCAACATTGACGCGCTGGTGGACAAGGGCGCGATTTCACCGGAGGATCGCAAGCTCTTTCACTTTGCCGACACGCCGGAGCAGGCCTTTGCAATTTTGCAGGAGAACCTAAGCAAACATCACTTGGAGCCACACCAACGGCCCAATGGCAATGGCGACGACGATCTGACCCTGCGTCCAGAAATTTCCGGCACACGGTAGAGTGCGGGTGCATCTAGCGTCCATGCGTCTTGCGGACCAAACAGATATTATCGACCGTTGGCATAGGGTGCGAACACGCACGCCATTCACGGTTAAGATAACTCGATGGAAGTGAATGGATATATCCTGGCCAGTCAACTAATACATCTATATTCGCGCTGTCTATGTACGATGAAAGATTATGCTCCCTGCTCGCACGTAAAGCAGCTGCATTTAATTTTCCGTCAAGGTTGTCAACGTTTCTGTTGAAATAGCCTTCAGTTCCACTTTGAAATGATCCAACACGCCTCCCGGAATAGAATTGATGGACATATCCAGCCGCAATATATTGACTTGACCCAACATGCCCAGTATGCAATGAAAAATAGTCAGAGACCACAAACGCAAATACAAGGAGCGCTATTGCAAAAATCGGCATGCGGAAAATATTTCTACGAGATGTTATCAGCAGAGCGAGCATGGGAATAGTAAAAACAATAAGTGGGGAGCTATATCTTGAATAAAAGTGGACAGACCAAAAATATATTACATATATACAGTCAAGCAAGATAAAGCCAACAACCCACGGTATAGAAATTAAAATAAACGTACTGCGGAAAAATGCTAGATTGCGCATTCTGCATGCACGGTAAATCATAAAAGCAAGTAATAATATGCTTGCCCAGTTAAACAATATGGATATGTTTCTGCCAGAATCAAATGTCCATGGGGCTATATGCAATAGAATTGCATATAGCATAAATGCAATTCTATTTAAAGAATCTGAAGTGATTATTCCACTTTCCGCATAGCCGGATGAAGGGATCCATAGACCACTTGCGGAGTGAATAAAAATGAACCATGGACTCACTACCAATAAAGCAATTAATCCACTGATGCAAGCACGTGCCAAGTCCATCGATTTGCTAATCAAGAAATATATCAAGATGATCGCAAAAACCACCCCAAAGTCGATGCGCGCTAGGCCGGTCACGCCCCCCACCGCACCAAAAGCAATCGCGTCACCCCATGACGGCCTGCCAGCTTCATATATGTGAACTGAACGCCTGTACAATTCCGCAATGCAGCAAAGATATAGGCCGGTTTCAAGTCCATATGTAAATAGGCGAAACAAAGAAAAACTGCAAATTGCAAGAGAAAATGCACACAGGAAAACTAATCTGATTTTTCCGGGGGGCGCAAAAATCCTAGCCACGCAGGCAATTTGCCAGCAAAAGAAAACGTATAACACTGAATTAAAAAATAACAAAATTCTAATATATGACCACGCGTTTAGATGTATGGCATGGACACACCAGGCAATTCCAGAAAATACAATCACAATCAGTGGCTGTATTCCAGTTGCATAGTTGCTATAGGTGTAAATCAACTTGTGTTGTGTCGCAAAATTGTCGCTTACAGTTAACGCATAAAATCCATCTTCGCCGATAGGTTTATCGCCCAGCCAGGGCCATTTTGCAGACGTAAAATGGCCAGTTGGAAATCCAGCAATTGACTTATAGCTGAGCAGGGTCGCATATACAAGAAAAATAACGGTTGCGAAAATGCATATAGCGTAAGCGCGCTTACTGAGAAATCTGTTTAATAGCCGCAACGTTGATCTCATTAATTCATCTCACCGTACACGAGTGTATTCAATGGTGACATCCGCATGTTGCACAGGCGTGTATAAAATACACAAACTGCCATTAATGATGGCAATGCCATGCCTACTCTAACCCTGAACGGCGTCAGGCATACCTTGTTCGCTCGGCAACCAAACTACAACACAGAGCGACAGACATCTGCCCGTCTAGCGTAGTCCATGGGGCTTTCACCAATCGCCCAAATGGAGTGGCATCCAGAGTGCAGCTTCATTTGAAAATTACAGCCATTAACCCAGTCGAGAATCTTCAGCTTCGAGTGGATGGGGAAAATTGACGCGTCCTCAAGCATGCCAGCATTGGACGAAAATTACAAATGTAAATCAGTGCGGAACGGCAAGCAAGGCAAAAAATGCACGCATCTGTTTCGAGGAGGACGTCCTCCTCGAAACAGGCAGTCCACACTTTTCTTCTCCAGAGATTGCAGCTATGCGGTAGAGAGCGGATGCAAAATGAGGCAAGCTATTTGGCTGCATCGTCGTCCACATTGGCTGCATCGTATCTGTGGAATTCATCCCCAGCCGATGCGATAGGATGGCTGCAAGTATTTTTTGCGAGGAGACACACCGTGGAAATTCGCCAGCTTTACCTCCCAGAGTTTGACCATGAGATGCAGCGCACGCAATCCATCTTGGAACGTGTGCCCGAAGGCAAGCAGGAATACACACCGCATGAAAAGTCGATGCCGCTGGGCAAACTGGCCGCGCACATCGCGCGCCTGCCAGAGTTTGCGCTGTACATTTTGGAGCAGCCGGAGTTGGACATCGGCAAAACCCAGCACAAGCCGCTGGTGATGGAGTCGCGCCAACAGTTGCTGGATGAGTTTGCAGCGCTGGTGACAAAGACGCGAGCCGCGATCACCGCTGCCGACGATGCGCACTGGCAGCAGCCGTGGAAGTTCAGCTTTCAGGACAAAGTGATCTCCAACGAGCCGCGCTACTCCGTGTACAACGGACTGTTTCTGAATCACATGGTGCACCACCGCGCGCAACTGGGCGTGTACCTGCGGCTGAATGGCATTCCACTGCCCGCGGTATATGGCCCCTCCGCCGACGACCGCATGGGGTTTTAGTGCGGTGCGCAGGCGCAAACCGCAGATTCCTCGACTCGCCTACGGCTCGCTCGGAATGACAATTTCTTTGCTTTCCGTATTCGCTGGCATGGCAGAGCATTTTTGCGTGTGAAAGCTCTTGCCTTGCAAAAAGTTCTTATTGTGGTAACTCCACTTGTCCAATCCAAACGGCAAAGGGCGGCAGATGGAGGTGGTGGAGCGCAACGCGTTCGGCCACCTCGCCGCTATGCAGCAACGTGCGTGCGTGCGTGGAGCGCAAGCCATACGACGCAAGATCGAAGTGCACGGTATGCTTTTGCGCAGTGCAGTTGAGCGCGACCACTACGGCGTGCTTTCCGTCCGGCGACAGGCGCAGATAGCTAAGCACGTTCGCATCACTGGTGTTGAGCAGAATCTCCGTGCCATCGCGCAGTGCAGGATTGCTGCGCCGCAGCGCGATCAAATGTTTGTACCAAAGATAGAGCGAGTCCGGCTGCGCTGACTCCGTTTGCACGTTGACGGTTTTGTAGTTGGCGGCAACCGGCAGCCAGGTCTTGGCCGCGGTGCTGAAGCCCGCATTTTTCCCCGGTGTCCACTGCATGGGCGTGCGCTCACCGTCGCGGCCTTTTTCTTTGGGCCAGCCAATTCTGCCGATCGGGTCCTGCACTTGTGCGCGAGTTTTTGGCGGTGTGGTGACCATGCCAATCGCCTGCCCGTAGTAGAGCAGCGGCACGGAGCGCGTGGTGAGTTGCAGCGCCGCAATCACGCGCGCAATGGCCGCGTTGTGCATTCCGTCGCCATAGCGATCCCAACTGCGTGCGATGTCGTGGTTGTCAAAGACGAAGAGCGGCAGATTGCCATGTAACTCGGTTTGCGCCTCGCGCAGCCGTTCCCGAAAAGCCTGCGCGTCCATCCGGTTGAGCGTGCCAAGTTGCATGTCCATGGGTAGTTGCAACTCGTCATTGTGCGAGCCGTACATTTTGGCCAACTCCTGCACGCTGGACAGGTAGGTTTCGCCAATCAGCACGCGGTCGCCCGGATATTCTTCCACGATCTTGCGCAGGTCGCGCAGCACGGTGTGTACCTGCGGCTGATTGTCGGTCAGCGTGTGGTCCAGGTTGGGATCGCCGAAGGCGTTCGTGCCCGGCAATACCGGCTCATCGCGCAGCTCTGGGTCTTCAAAGAGCGTGGTGATGGCGTCCAAGCGGAAACCATCCACGCCGCGATTCAGCCAGAAGCGCACCGTGTTAAACATGGCCGCCTGCACGTCAGGATTGTTCCAGTTCAGATCTGGCTGCTGCACGTAAAACTTGTGGTAGTACCACTGCTGCGTCCTAGCGTCATACTGCCAAGCAGAGTGGCCGAAGAGGCTTTGCCAATTGTTCGGCGGCTGGCCGGGAGCTTTGCCGTCGCGCCAGACGTACCAATCCCGCTTGGGGTTGTCGCGCGAACGACTGCTTTCGACAAACCATGGATGCTTGTCGGAGGTATGATTCATCACCATGTCCAGCAGCACGCGGATGTGGCGCTTTTTCGCCTCGGCGATCAAGTGGTCAAAGTCGGCCATGGTGCCATACATCGGATCAATGGCTTCGTAGTTGGAGATGTCGTAGCCAAAATCGACCTGCGGCGAGGGGAAGATGGGCGTCAGCCAGATGGCGTCCACGCCCAGGTCACGCAGCGCGTCCAAACGCGCGGTGATTCCGTTTAGATCACCGATGCCGTCGCCGTTGCTGTCTTGAAAGCTGCGCGGATAAATTTCATAGAAGACCGCATGTGCCCACCAGGGCGCGGTCGGAGCGGACGAATGCACCATTCCGGAATCCTTACTTGTTGGGATGGAACTAGCGTGAGACGCGGGATGCAATCCGAGTGCGAAGCAGGCGGCCATACCGAGATAGACGATCGCGCAGAGAATTGGTTTTTTCTGCGCAGTAACGGCTTGAGAATGGCAAGGCATAAACAGCGAAAGAACCACTTTGCAAGCAGGCTACCATGCGGGAGCGGAAAGTGCTGACGCGAATGGCCAGAGGATCGAGACTCTATGAATACAAAGAGAAACCACTGATTCCTCGACTCGCTACGCTCTCTCGAAATGACAAAGCATTTTTGCGTGTGAGTGATTCGGCCGCACGACGAGTCATTCTGAGCGGGGCCAGCGACGAAGAGTCCAACGGGCGGGCGCATGTCAGATTCGATTGCAATTCTCTGGATGCTTCGCGTTCGACTCGCCTGCGGCTCGCTCAAGGCAGGCTGCTCCCGCTGGTCGCGCAGAAAGACGCACTGGTGTTGGCGGGAGTGCGTCAACAATGAGATGGGGCAACGGATGCGACGGGCACAATTTCTCCGTAGGCAAAACCGTCGCGCTCGACGGTCAACGTGTGTTCGACGGCGATTGGGTGCGTGAACATGGGGCCGGCGATGGCGACGCTGTGAAACTCTCCGCGCTCACCGCAAGGGTCAACCGCAGGCGGCAGGTCGGCGAGGAGGTGTTCATCAAAGACGCGCCCGCAGAAGCTGGGCGGAAGATGCTTCGGATTAACACAGGTGATACGCGCGCGCAGACCGGCGGCGATCATTTGGCGCGCCAATTGATCTGTGGGAATGCCCCAGATGGGGAAGAGCGGCTCCAAGCCAGTCCCAGCGAGTTTTTCGATGCGATAGGCGCGAATGTCTTCCAAAAACAAATCCCCAAAGGCGACGGCATCGAAGCCCTCCGCCACGGCGCGGGCGCAGACGGCCTGCATCCGCGATTCGTAATCAGCATTCGAACAGGGATAGGGCAACGGCACCTTCCAAACCGGCAGACCGGTGGCTTGGGCTTGCAGGTCCAGCAATTCCTCGCGATAGCCGTGAATGGCGACGCGGCCAAAGTGGCTGTTGAGCGTGGTCAGCAGAGCGCAGACGTTGTAGCGTGCGTCTTGACGCAAAATGTGCAGCGCCCAGGCACTGTCCTTGCCTCCGCTCCAACTGAGGAGAACTTTTTTACGCGACATGGAATTCCTCCACAAGCGGGTTGGAGTTCCGTGGCTGTGCATCGCCAGAACCCTTAGAACTTGAGCAATTCTTCTGCGGGCATGATTCCCTGCCGCACCTTGCGCAGGCCAAAGAAGACAGCGACCTCTGGAGCCACGTAACGTGTCACCCAAATCAGGAAAAGAATGGAAGGCAGGATGTGCCCCCAGTACCACGGATGAACGGGAAGCAGCATTCCAGGCGCAAGGACCGCAGCCTCGCCAACCATGACAAATCCCCACGGCGTGTCGCGGACATCCCCGAAAAGGCTATCCGACAGCAAAAAGGTGCAGAAGAATAGAACCGGCAGGATCACGATGACGCCTGACCATCCAAACTCGCGGAAGGCATCGCCGACCGGAGCAAAAGCTGTTTGCGTCGTCATGTCCTCATCCGCCACCAGTCCTGTTTCGTGTCCATAGAAATTGCCGAGCGATACAGCCGGTCGATTCAACCAGAGCGCGTGTGGAATCACGGCAGCAAATCCGTCGATCATAAACTCTGTGCCGATGGGATGGGAGTGCAAAGTGATGTTAATCAGGGCATCGTCGGCACAGACGAGCGATTCGCGGTCAATCAAACCGTGCGGGTGATCGTAGCAAAAGATGACTTGGTTCAATTCCTCGCCTTTCACCTGCTGCTCCCGATACCAGCGGTACATGGCGGGGAAGGTATTGGGATCGCGCAACGCATTGTAGGTGGCCAGCAAGGTTAGCCCTAGCGTGCGCTGGCGGGTAAATGCTCGGGCATACTGCGCCCAAGGAAACAGGAATCCAAGGGCAAAAACACACCAGATGAATATCCAGATCACTTGAATGGCGCGAAAGCGGTAGCGCAAGCCAGCGCACACCAGAAAGTAGGAAAAGAGCGGCGTGTACATGCCTTGCTTGGATGCAGCCGCAAAACCGATGCCGCCCGTATAAATCATGGCCAGCACCACCACCCAGTTCATGCTCCTCGTACCATGGCTGGTCACGATGGTGTAGTAGGTTCCAAGGATAATGGTGAGCGGAATGAAACCATTCAACTGATTCAGCGCAGCCCAGATGGTGCCGTTGTCTACGTTTCCCTCTGCATTCAGGCCGTAGTTAGAAATAAGAATCTGGATCAACAATCCCATGGCGATCATGCCGCCCGCCGTATTGCGCAGGTTTTCCGTATCGCGTGGAGAAAACCGCACCAGCGGATTTTTGGAGACGAATCTGCGACTGAGCCAAGCAGCAACAAGAATCCCAAATTGTGCCAG
>JAJZCX010000041.1 GCA_021851625.1 Acidobacteriota bacterium
TGGATGCAGACAACGGGACTTTGGCTCCATGCGCAGCGCGGTATATTTCTCCAAATTTTAGGGGAGATGGCCGAAGTGGATACGCTCGGTTGCCGGGATGGCATGGGGATGCGCGTTCAGCGCAAGCACGGCGAGCAGGGCCTCGAACTCAACTTGGCGGGATGCAAGCAGGCGCGTGCGGGTTGCGCGCAGTGCATCGTCCACGTATGCGGGATGGCAGACCAACTCCCACGTGCCTGCGGGAAGGTTTGCCAGCAGAGAACGCAGCGTTGTTGCATCGAGAGTGCCGGTGGCCAGCACGCCGAGGCTGCCCTGGGTGGTGCGCAGGCCGGAGGCGCGCACGGTGCGCAGAAATTGCGTGCGCAATGTGCGCAGCAGATGCACCTCCACGCGACGAGCCAGCGGGGCGTGCGGGGTTGCCTGCACACTCCACGCGGGTTCAAAGGGATTGCGAATGGCGTGTACGGCGTGATTTTGCGCCGCGCGCAGCACGGGTCGCAGCACGCGCGCGAACATGTGCGTGTGCTTGTGCGTGTCGATGTGCGTGGGTTGGATGCCGAGTGCGCGCAGCCTGGCGATTTGTGCGGCGGCCTCGCGCTCGATGTGCATGGGATCAATGCGACCGAGCAGCAATGCGCGCAAGAAGCCACCCAGCGTGGAATGGAAAGCGGGGCGCGCGCTGGTGGGGTCGAGCAGCGTGGCGATGGTCTCTGGCGGCGCGACAGGCTCGCCATCGACGAGGACAACATGACAGCCGACGCCGAGCGAGGGATGCGCTTGCGCCATGGCGACGGCCTCTGCGCAGGCTGGTGCGGCAGCCATCAATGTGGCCGAGGTCAAAGCGCCCGCTTGATGCAGTTCGAGGATGGCGCGATTGATGCCCGGCGTCAGGCCGAAGTCATCCGCATTGATGAGGAGCGAGTGCACGGCTCAGTCTATCAATTCGAGCGGCGGGAAATCGCGCGCAGGTGCGGGATGTGCGGGCAACACGGGGCGAAATTTGCGATAGACTGAAGGCAGCGAAGGCTGCCCGTGGGGGCGGTTAGCTCAGTTGGTTAGAGCGCCTGCCTTACAAGCAGGATGTCGGGGGTTCGAGTCCCTCACTGCCCACCAGAAATGATCTGTCGGCGTGCGCGATCTTCTACACCCAAGCAAAATATCCGGTGCCACGGAGAACATGCCGCACAGGTGTTGCCTAAAAGCGGAAATCTCCGCACAAAATAGCAGAAAATTTCGCACCCACGTATCCATTTCTGGACTATTGTGATGGGATAGGCAAAGGCGGAGCCGAAGATGCCACTCCAGCACACAAACAAAGTTGATCTATCGAAGCGTTTTGTGACGGAAGGATTGCTGGCCGGGGTCTGCCTGATGTTGCTGTTGGTGTGGGTGGAGCATCTGGGTCTCTTTTTGTTTGGTGCGGGGATGCAGCATTGGGTGACGACATTTTCACTGCCGCTGTGGCTGCTACCGGGGCTGGCTGGGTTGTTGCTGGGTCTGTTGGTATATGCGGCGCGTGAGGCCAATCGCATCCGTGGAGGGCATGCCCGCCTGGCGGGATTTTTGTTGCACATGCACAAGCATCTCGACGCGGAGGGACCCTTTGCGCAACGGATGCAGCACGTGTTGCAAGACCTGTGTGCGCAATCCAAATCCATCGAATGCGCGCGGGCGATTCTGATTAGTCGGACAGAGTTTTCCGTAGTCGCCAACCGGCAGAAGCCCTACGCACAGGAACCCGATGCCGCTGGATGCGGAGAGGCTGCATGGTCCGTGGTAAGCGTGTCAGGCGGGGATGGAACGGATGTGCGTGACGAAAAGCACTCGGCTTGCTGCGAAAGTCTGTGGGCGTACTTGTCCACAGAAGAAGCTGCTGCGGGGCAGATCTTGGTGACGGGCGTCTGTCAATCGTACTCTGCAAACCCCACGCAGACACTACCGCACGGACACTGCTTCATTCCCCTGTTGAGCCATGGCGTGGTGGAAGGTGCGTTGGCCATGGAGACAGAGGCGCATGTGCAATTGCATGCCGTGACGCGTGAGGTGCTGGGGATGTTGGGTGCCGCACTGGGCGGAGAACTGGCGCAGGAGCGCTTGCGGCAGCAGATGCACCGATTGGCGCACTTTGACCTACTGACAGGACTATTGAATCGCACGCAATTGCTGGAGCGGTTGCAGCAGGCTTTTGTGGCCACACAGAGTAGTCGGCAGTGGGGAGCGGCCCTGCTGCTGGACTTGGATCACTTCAACCCCATCAATGATCTGTATGGATATGCTGCCGGGGATTTTTTTCTGCGCTCCATGGGCCAGCGATTTGGGGTGGGGTTGCGCAAGCGCGATACGGTGGCCCGGTATGGCGGGGATGAGTTTGTGATTGTGTTGGAAGACTTGGGCTTGACGCAGGAGGCTGCACTGCGCGCCGTCGAGCGCGTGGTGCAGAAGCTGCGCCTGCTGGCCTCCGACTTGGTGAAGCTACCGGGCGGCGATGCTTCCGTATCGGTGAGCATGGGCATTGCACTCTTTCCCACCCCGGACCAGGCGGGGGCCGAGGAGATTTTGCGCCAAGCCGACATTGCGCTGCATCGCAGCAAGGAGTCAGGGCGGGATGGGGTGAGCATCTTTACAGCAGCGATGGCCACCGATCTGCGCCGCCGCCGCGCCTATGACCAGCCACTGCGTGGTGCACTGGCCAGAAACGAATTTTCTTTGGCGATGCAGGCCAAGTGCAATGCGCAGGGCAGGATTCAGGGCGCTGAGGTTTTGTTGCGGTGGGAGCATCCCGGCCTCGGCCCGGTTGCGCCGGATATTTTTATTCCGCTGGCAGAGGAGAGCGGTGCGATTCTGGAGATTGGCGAATGGGTGCTGCGGCAAAGCTGCATCCTGCTGGCACAGACCGCGCATCTGAGCCAGCAATACGCACTCTCCGTCAACGTCAGCCCGCGGCAGTTGCGTCAGCCAGGCTTTGCCTCCATCGTGCGCAACATTTTGGAGGAGACCGGTGCGCCGGCTCCGCGACTCACGTTGGAGGTGACCGAAGGGCAGTTTCTGTCGCGCATTGACAACGTGGTGCAGGTGCTCGAGGAGGTGCGTGCCTTGGGCGTGCGCATTTCGATTGATGATTTTGGCACGGGCTACTCCTGCCTGTTCTATCTGCAAAAACTGCCGCTGGACGAGTTGAAGATCGACCGCAGCTTTGTGCAATCTGCGCCCAAGGACGCCAACCACGCCGTGTTGATCGATGCCATTTTGTCGATTACATCCCAATTGGGGCTGGACGTGGTGGCCGAAGGCGTGGAGACACGTGCGCAATTGGAGTTTCTGGCCGCACGCGGTTGCACGCGCTTCCAAGGTTTTTATTTTGGACAGCCGCAGCCCGTGCTGGAATTTTTGACAGCGCTGCATTCCCACAATGGCGATCGCCAACATGAGACCGAAATGGGACTGCTCGCCTTTCGACCCTTGCGCGCCGATAAAGCGGATGTGCGCCGGCAGTGAAACGTGTGTGCGAACAGGGACAGTGACGCTGTAGCGAGCCGAGTCGGGACGATCCTTGCTGCGTGATTGGCTTTGGCCCAGGCCCGGTGAGCGATTGGCAGAACGGTGGGAGCATTCGATGGAACAGAGTCGCAAAGTTGGTTTTTGCCGATGGCGGCAGATGCGCTCGGCGGCGTCATATAGCCTGCTCACCGTGCTCTGTGTCGCGATGTGGAAGATGCTGCGCGGATATCTGTTGGCGCACGCCCACCGCGCACATCCTGGTATAACGGCGGCGATCGTTCTTTGTGTGGCTGCTGCGGTCATCTCCGTTGCGCCGTGGCGCAGCCTGTGGGCATGGCTGATGCGCGGGATGGGCTGGAGCCAAGCCTGCGATGAGGAAGCGCTGTTGTTGCACGCTGTGAACGAGACGATCACGGAAACGTTACCCGATCACATCTACGCCAAGGATCGCAACAGCCACTTTGTCATGGCCAACAAGAGCATTGCGCAATTCATGGGTGTCTCCAAGCCGGCAGACCTGTTGGGCAAGTGCGACTTTGACTTTTATCCAAAGAATGTGGCCAACGGATTTTTTCAGGATGAACAACTCGTGGTTCGCACCGGGCAATCGCTGGTCAGCCAGGCCGAGCAGATCTACGACAGCGATGGCAAGGAGCGCTGGTTGCTGACCACCAAGATTCCCATCCGAGGAAATGACGGAAATGTGCTGGGCATTGTTGGAGTGGGGCGAGACATTACGGCGCAGAAACAGGCAGAAAGGGAAATGGAGCGGGCGCGTCGGTCTGCGGAGTTAGCCAATCAGGCAAAGAGCGAGTTTCTGGCCAACATGAGCCACGAGATTCGCACGCCATTGAATGGCGTCATTGGTATGACAGATCTGGCGCTGGGCACCAACTTGACGGAGGAACAGCGCGACTACTTGGAGACGGTACGTTCCTCTGCCGATACGCTGCTGTATGTCATCAACGACATTCTGGATTTTTCCAAGATCGAAGCGGGGCGGGTGGATTTGGAATATGTGGACTTCGATTTGCGTGATTGCGTGGAGACGGCTCTGAAGACGTTGGCTGTGCGCGCGGCAGAAAGAGACCTAGAACTGCTGTGTGATGTGGCGCATGAGATTCCGCAATCCGTGCGCGGGGATTCGGGGCGACTACGGCAGATTCTTTTTAACTTGGTGGGTAACGCCATTAAATTTACGCATGCTGGTGAGGTTGCGTTGCGGGTCAGCATGGAACAGGATGCAGGCGATACGTTATTACTGCGGTGCGAAGTGTCAGACACGGGCATTGGCATCGAGCCGGAAAAGTTGCAGTCCATTTTTCATCCCTTCACCCAAGCCGACGCCTCCACGACACGACAATATGGGGGGACTGGTCTGGGCTTGACGATAACTGCGCGCTTGGTGCGGATGATGGGCGGGGATATCCATGTGGAAAGTAAAGTTGACCACGGCAGCCGGTTTTCCTTTACCGTGCGCGTTGGCAAAGCAGCCGTGCAGTCAGACCGTGTTTGGGCCTTGGCCCCTCCGCGAGTTTTGCATTCTGCACGCGTGTTGATTGTCGATGACAATGAGACGAACCGAAAAATTCTCGACGGGATGCTTGCGCGTTGGGGACTGCGCTCCAAGTCCGTCAATGGGGCTGAGGCTGCTCTGGCTGAGATGGTGGCGGCGAGACAGGCCGAGGATGCCTACACGCTCGTGTTGACGGATATGCATATGCCCACGATGGATGGCCGCATGTTTGCAGAAAAAATCCGAGAGCAGAATGCTGCGGACCCCGTTCGAATTCTCATGCTGAGTTCCGGGGTGCACCCGTTGGATGCGACCCAAATGCAGGCTCTGCGCGTGGATGCCTGCCTGTTGAAGCCGGTGCGGCAAACGGAGTTGCAGGATGCTTTGGTCGCCGCATTGGGCGGGTCGCAGCAGCCAGAGCCAGCGGGAAAGGTGATCCAACTGTCCGCAGTGAAGCAACAAAAAATGGAAGCGAAATCATCCGCACCGTTGCATGTGCTGCTGGTGGAAGACAATCCGATCAATCAAAAACTGGCCGTGCGCTTGCTGGAAAAAAAAGGACATACGGTTGCCGTGGCCGTCAATGGACAGGAGGCTCTGCAGGCGTTGGAGCAGGCCAGTTACGATTTGGTATTGATGGATGTGCAGATGCCGGTGATGGATGGCATTGAGGCGACGCTGGCCATTCGCAAGAATGAAGAGGGAACGATGACACACCAGCCCATCATTGCCGTAACGGCACACGCGATGAAGGGCGACGAGGAGCGCTGTCTGGAGGCGGGCATGGATGGCTATTTGGCCAAGCCGATTCGCACCGAGGAACTGGATCGGATTTTGCAGGGCGTGCCACGCCCATTGTTGCATGAAAAAATTGCCCGATAGAATTCTCGAAGGACAAGAAACAAACGCGCCGCAAGCGCTACGCTTGATAGGAGTGGGAGCAAGCCCGATGGAGCAGAACATGCAAGTGCAGGATGAAGCCGTCGATTTTCAAGAGCTGCTGGTGCGCGTCGAACAGGATCAGGATCTGATGCAGGAGTTGTTCGCCATGTTTCGGGAGGAGTATCCGCGGCAGCGGCTCGCATTGCAGCAGGCGGTGGATGCAATGGCTATGCCACAGATACAGGCTGCCGGACATACGCTGAAGGGCATGTGCGCCAACTTGGCTATGAAACCTTCGGCGCAGGCTGCGGCGCGTGTGGAGATGGCGGGCAAAGAACAGAATGCCACGGAATTGCCCGGCGCTCTAATTGCATTGGATGAGGCAATTGTCGTGGTGATGCGGATACTGGACCGAAGCCAGGCAGGAGAGCCGGCATGAAGATTTTGATCGCCGACGACGAATACATGTCACTGCATTTGCTGCGCGCCACGCTGGAGCGCGCTGGCTATGAAGTCGTGGCGGTGGACAATGGTGTTGCCGCGGCGGAGATTCTCTGCCGTGCAGAAGGGCCACGCTTGGCGCTGCTGGATTGGATGATGCCGCAGATGGACGGCCCCAGCGTTTGCCGTGAGGTGCGCCAAAAACGCAATCAGCAATATGTGCACATCGTTCTGTTGACCTCGAAAAATTCCACGCAAGAGATTGTCGCCGGTCTCGAATCTGGCGCAGACGATTATTTGGTCAAGCCCTTCAATCCCGATGAACTCAAAGCGCGTCTGCGTACTGGCTTGCGCATTTTGCAATTGGAGGACAGCCTGGTGGAGGCGCGCGAGAATATGCGCTATCAGGCCACACACGATTCGCTGACCACACTTTTCAATCGCGGCATCATCATGGAGTTGCTGACCAAGGAACTGACGCGCTCCACGCGCGAACGTGATTGCACCATGCTCTTGCTCGGCGACTTGGATCACTTCAAGCAGATCAACGACACGCGCGGTCACGTGGTGGGTGACGAGGTGTTGCGCGAGGTGGCGCGCCGCCTGGTCGGTTCTGTGCGCTCGTATGATTACGTGGGTCGTTATGGCGGCGAGGAGTTTCTGATCGTGCTCAACAATTGCGACCCGGAAGGCGTGATGGCGCGCGCCGAAGAGGTGCGCATGGCCATTGGCCGCGCACCGGTGGCCGCCAGTACGGGGCCGGTGCCAATCACGATGAGCTTTGGCGTGCTGATGAGCCGCGATTGGCCCGCCCTGCCCGCCGATGAATTATTGTGCAAAGTCGATGCGGCACTCTACGAAGCCAAGAACGACGGGCGCAATTGCTGCCGTCTGGCCAAACCCGCTGCGCGCGAAGCCGCCGTGCACACCATGGAACTTCGCCGCGCACATTTGTGATGCGGGCGCGCTCGATCTGCTACTCCGGCACGCCGTCGAGGACTTCGGCGCAATCCATGCGCAAGGTGCCATTGTCGTTGAAGACTAAACCATAAAAGCGCACCACGCTGCCCACGGCGATGGGATTCGTATTGAGCATCTGCGTGTTGTTGTCTGCATAGACCACCACCTGGCTGGGATTGGTTAGCAGCGTGGTTTGCCCTGGCTGCACAGCAAGCGCCGGGAAAAGATCATACGAAGCCAGAGTGATCGTATAGGTCGTAAAGTTTCCGCTGCTGCCGATCGCGCTCACCGTGCCGTTGAGTGTTTGCGGTAGCAACGTCATCGTTGTGGCTGGAATATATGGGTAGCCACCGGGAACGGTTAGCGTATGCGTACTGATGAAAACATTCTGGCCCGTCACCATATTCGCGCCGGTAAAGCTGGCGGTAAAGGGGAGATTCTGGAGGTTAGTGAACTGCCCTGATGTTAGAAAAGTAGTATTGCTGTAACTGTAATCATATCCACCCGCGAGACTCTTATAGCCCTGCGAGTTCACACCAAAATTAGCCAACTCTGGTACATGTTCGTCCTTGAACTGCAACGGACCAAATATCATGGTCAAATTTGTGGTGTTCGTATCATAGACTGCTACTCGCGTGGCCAGTAGCGAGCCATCCGCTTGCAATGCCACGTCCATATCCACAGGCATGCCTGCGGCAAGTTGCGAAAATCCTGCGACCCCTTGATAAACAGTGTTGCTGCTGGTACTGGCCGACCAGTTGGGACCGTATGGCCCGTAGATAAATGGCCCTACCTCTGTCACCACATTGAAGCTGGTGCTACTGGCATCGACGGAAGCAATCAGTCCGAGAAGGCCAGCCGCCTTGCCATTAGTACTGTTGGTGGGTTGGGCCGCGATGGTCACTGGGGTTAGGTTGAAGGTCGGCGTGATGGTATAGGAATTTTGGGCATTGGGATTCGGCGCTTGGCTGCAGGAGCCAGGGGTCCAAGTTGCCGATTGGGCCACCTGTAAATCCAGCGCCAACCCCTCCGCCGTACCCGTGATCGTAATCGGCGCGGGCAGGTTTACCGTTACTTGGGAAGGCAGCGTATATCCGTAAGAGAAATAAGAATTCTCCAGGCCGCCGGTAGAGGGATTCAGGAAAACGCAGGCGAATCCAGAGCTTCCAATGGATGCAGTGGCGGAGACGTAGATGCCTTGTGGGACGCTCACGGTCAACAACGGTTCTGCTGTGCCATTTAGGTGGATGAAATCGGCGTTATCCTGGGGCGAGGCTGTCAAACTGACCGTGCCACCCGCCGCATTGGTCAATGTGATGGAGTTTATATCCATGCCGAACTTGGACAACTTATTGTTTGCGGTGCTTGTTGCCAGCAAGGTGACGCTGGAGTATGCCTGCTTTGGAAGTGAATTTGTTGGCATATTGCCGCCGCAGCCAGCTAGAAATGCGATTGTGCAGCCAGCTAGAAACAGTAGTGCTTTGTTGCGAGTAGGATGAGAAAAAACACGCGGATAGTTTTTCATGCAAAACCTCATTCGACTACTCACTCTGTCCTACTACGACAAACTTCCTTGTCTTGCCGTCAGGGGATAACAATTTATACGTCTGAGAAG
>JAJZCX010000042.1 GCA_021851625.1 Acidobacteriota bacterium
GCGAGCGCGAGATCATCAAGGACGAGGTGCGCTTCCGCGAACTCGACCAGCAGTTCCGCCCCACAGGCTTCAAGGCCATGATGGGTGCCGAGGCCATCAAAGAATTGCTCAAGCACATCAACGTGGACGAGTTGTCCGTGGAACTGCGCGAGCGCATGAACGTGGAGACCAGCCTGCAGAAGCGCTTAAAGTTCGCCAAGCGGCTGAAGGTGGTGGAGGCATTCCGTAAGTCGGGCAACAAGCCGCACTGGATGATCCTCGACGTGATCCCAGTGATTCCACCGGAGCTGCGCCCGTTGGTGCCGCTCGATGGCGGACGCTTTGCCACATCGGATTTGAACGATCTATACCGTCGCGTCATCAATCGCAACAGCCGTTTGAAGAAGCTGATGGATCTGCACGCGCCCGATGTAATCGTGCGCAACGAAAAGCGCATGTTGCAGGAGTCCGTGGACGCGCTGTTTGACAACGGACGCCGTGGCCGCGTGCTGCGCGGAGCCAACAACCGTCCGCTCAAGTCGCTCTCGGACACGCTCAAGGGCAAGCAAGGACGCTTCCGTCAGAACCTGCTGGGCAAGCGCGTGGATTACTCTGGTCGTTCGGTGATCGTGGTCGGCCCGGATTTGAAGCTGCACCAGTGCGGCCTGCCGAAGAAGATGGCGCTCGAACTCTTCAAGCCATTCATCTATCACCGGTTGGAACAGACCGGCCACTGCACCACCATCAAGCAAGCCAAAGAGATGGTCGAGATGCAGGAGCCGATCGTTTGGGACATTCTCGAAGAGGTCATCAAGGATCATCCGGTGCTGCTGAACCGCGCGCCAACGCTGCACCGTCTGGGCATTCAAGCCTTTGAGCCGGTGTTGGTGGAAGGCAAGGCCATTCAGATTCACCCGCTGGTCTGCACCGCTTTTAATGCCGATTTTGACGGCGATCAGATGGCCGTGCACATTCCCCTGTCGCCAGAGGCGCAGGTGGAAGCCAGCGTGTTGATGCTGGCCTCGCACAACATTCTTTCGCCCGCGTCCGGCCACCCGATCACCGTGCCCACACAGGACATGGTGCTCGGCCTCTACTACCTGACCAAGGCCAAGGTGAACGGCAAGGGTGAGGGTCGCGTCTTCGCCAACACGGAAGAAGTGTTGATGGCGCTGGAGGCCAAAGAGGTTGAGACTCAGACGCCGATCCGCCTGCGTTACAGCGGCCCGGTGCTGGACATGACCACGGCCTATGACGATCAGGATCTGACGCACACCGAGGCCGTGCAGTACGACAAGCAGTTCATCAACACGACCGTGGGCCGCGCAATTTTGAACGATGCGCTGCCAGAGCAGATGCCGTACGTCAACGGTCTGTTGAAGAAAAAGGGCATGGGCCAGCTCGTGAACTATTGCTATCTGAACCTGGGTCTGGAGACCACGGTGCAGATGCTCGATCACATCAAGGAGTTGGGCTTCCAGTTCGCCACACGCAGCGGCCTTTCGGTCGGCTTGGATGACATGGTGATTCCAGAGACCAAGTATGGCGTGGTCAGCGAAGCGGAAAAGCAGGTGATCGCCGTGCAGCAGCAGTATTTGGACGGTGCGATCACCAACGGCGAGCGCAACAATAAGGTCATCCAAATCTGGTCGTCGGTCACCGAGCGCGTTGCCGATGAAATGTTCAACAACATGAAGTCTGCCGACAAGGCGGGCGCGATGAATCCGATCTACATCATGGCCGACTCTGGCGCGCGTGGATCGAAGCAGCAGATTCGTCAGCTCTCCGGCATGCGCGGTTTGATGGCCAAGCCTTCGGGCGAAATCATCGAAACGCCGATCACGGCCAACTTCCGTGAAGGCTTGACGGTGTTGCAGTACTTCATCTCCACGCACGGCGCGCGCAAGGGCCTGGCGGATACGGCGTTGAAGACCGCCGACTCCGGCTACCTGACCCGCCGCTTGGTGGACGTGGCGCAGGACGTGATCGTCGGCGAGCACAATTGCGGCACGGTGGAAGGCATCTATGTGACGCCGATCATCGAGTCCGGAGAAGTGATTGAACCGCTGCGCGATCGCATTGTGGGCCGCGTATCGCTGGAAAAGATCAAGGACTTCGAAGGCAGCACCATCGTTGATGTCAACCAGGAGATCAGCGAAGACGCCGCGAGCGCGATTCAGGCCGCGGGCGTTGAGCGCGTCAAGATTCGCTCGGTACTTACCTGCGAATCCAGGCGCGGCGTTTGCATGCTCTGCTACGGACGCAACCTCGGCTCTGGCCGCTTGGTGGAGATGGGCGAGGCCGTTGGCGTGATCGCGGCGCAATCCATCGGCGAGCCGGGAACGCAGTTGACCATGCGTACCTTCCACATTGGTGGAACGGCATCGCGTGTTTCCGACCAATCGCGGTTGGAGGCCAAGAATGCGGGCACGGTGCGCTTCATCAATCTGGCCAGTGTGCGCTCCAAACAGGGCGACTTGGTGGCGATGAATCGTTCCGGTGCTGTAGTCATCCTGGACGATCGCGGACGCGAAAAGGAACGCTACTCGATCGTTTATGGTGCCAAGCTGAAGGTCGAAGAGGGCCAGCAGGTGCAGCAAGGCCAAACGCTCGGCGAGTGGGATCCCTACACCTTCGCCATTCTCACTGAGATTGGCGGCGCGGTGCAGTTCAAGGATCTGCATGAAGGCACCACGTTGCAAGAAGAGGTGGATGAAGTCACCGGCCTGTCGCGTTTGGTGGTTGCGGACCCGTCCGATGAAAAGCGTCAGCCAGCGATCATCATCAAGGGAGCCAAGGGCAACAAGCGTTACCTGATGCCCAGTCGCGCCCACCTGATGATTCAAGATGGCGATGAGGTTCACCCCGGCGACATCTTGGCCAAGATTCCGCGCGAGACGACACGCACGAAGGACATCACCGGCGGTCTGCCGCGTGTGGTGGAGTTGTTCGAGGCGCGCAAACCGCACGAGACGGCCATCATCAGCGAGATTGACGGCGTGATTCGCTTTGGTGAAGTCTCCAAGGGCCAGCGCAAGATTTATGTGACAGCCGACAACGGCGAGGAGAAGGAATACTCCGTGCCGCGCGGCGTGCACATCAACGTGCAAGAGGGCGAGCGTCTGCGCGCCGGCGAGCCGCTGATGGATGGACCGTTGAATCCGCATGACATCCTGGCCGTGCTGGGCGAAAAGGAATTGCAAGCCTACATGGTCAATGAGATTCAGGAGGTCTACCGGTTGCAGGGCGTGGCCATCTCGGACAAACACATCGAGGTGATCGTGCGCCAGATGCTGCGCTGGGTCAAGGTCGAAGAGGCAGGCGACACCAGCTTCCTGCTGGAGCAGCAGGTGGACAAGTTCCGCTTCCGCGAGGAAAACGATCGTGCCATCGCCAACGGGGGTCGTCCGGCAACGGCGCGTCCGCTGCTGCTGGGCATCACCAAGGCTTCGCTCTCGACAGAATCCTTTATCTCTGCCGCTTCGTTCCAAGAGACGACGCGCGTGCTCACCGAGGCCTCCATCAACGGAGCGGTGGATCACCTGCGCGGACTCAAGGAAAATGTCATCGTGGGTCGCTTGATCCCCGCAGGCACGGGCATGGACTATTACCGCAACGTGCAGCTCTCGCAGGATCTGGAAGATGCGGCCACGCGCGTGCAACAGGAAGTGTCCGAGGCCATTGAAGCCGCTGAGCGCGAGTTGGAGTTGATGCGCCAAGAGGGCGAAGCCGAGGAGATGGCCGCAGAGTAAGTGGTGCGGACAGTCAACCAACATGCAGGGGCGGGCCTTCGGGTTCGCCCTTGCTCTTTGCGGAGGGAATTTTGATGCGCAGTGTGCAGTGGTCTCGATTGGTTCTGGCCGGGATGGCGGCGCTGCTTGTGGGCAGCGTGCAGATGCGCTTGCAAGCACAGATGCGGCCTTCCATCATCTATTCCGACACGGCAGATGCCAAGGCGGAGATTCACGCGGCACTGGCGCAGGCTGCGCGCGAGCACAAGCGGGTGTTGTTGGACTTTGGCGGCAACTGGTGCGGCGATTGCCAAGTGTTGAACATTTATTTCCACGACCCCGGCAATGCCAGTCTGTTGCAGCACAACTTTGTTCTGGTGGATGTGAGCGTGGGCGAGTATGACCGCAACTTGGATCTGGCGCAGCAATATGGCATACCGCTGAACAAGGGCGTGCCCGCGCTGGTGGTGCTCGATGCACAGGGTCGCGTGCTCTACGCCCAGCGCAACGGCGAGTTTGAAAAGATGAGCACGCTGGACTCCTCAGCCGTTACGGCGTTCCTGCAAAAGTGGAAGCGGTGAAGCGCGCAACGAACCACAGATTCCTCCACTCCGCTACGCTTCGGTCGGAATGACAAAGTATTGCGGTAGTGCGCATAGCAGCGACGCTAATACGCAACGCAAATGGTCATCCCGACCGAAGCCAGCACTACTGCACCATTTGTAACTCCGCGGACTGCGTGGCCAGCGAACTGCCGCCGATGAAGACGGTGTACTCTGTGCCCGACTCCACGACGCGCTGGCTCTGCGCGTTGATGAAGGACATCTCCGCAAAGCCAAGGGAAAAGTTGACGCGCTGGGATTCTCCCGGCGCGAGTGTGATGCGCTGGAAGCCTTCCAACTGGCGCACGGGTTCTTCCATGCTGGCGCCGCGAATGCGCAGATAAAGCTGCACCACCTCCGTGCCTGCGACGGCACCCGCATTGCGCACTTCAACGCTGGCGGTGAGTGTGGGAGCGTTTGCACTTTGCAATTTTTGGGCGGAGATTTGCTGCGCGCTCAGCGTGACCGGACCATAGTTAAAGTTGGTATAGCTCAGGCCAAAGCCGTAGGGAAAGAGCGGTGCGTTGGGCGCATCAAGGTAGCGCGAGACATATTTCTGATCGCTGGTTTGCGGCGGATGCATCAGGTCCACGCCGGTGGCGGGGCGGCCCGTGGGCAACTGAGCGAGATAGAGCGGCTCCTGCCCCACGGCGTAGGGCAGGCTGACGGGCAGCTTGCCGCTGGGGTTGGCATCGCCATACAAAATGTTGGCGAGCGCAGGGCCGGCTTCAATACCGGGGAACCATGCCTGCGCAATGGCGGGCACATGCTGCGCGGCCCAATCGAGCACCAGCGGATGTCCGCTGAAGACCAGCAGCACCACCGGCTTGCCTGTGGCGACGATGGCTTCGAGAAGCTGCTCTTGATTGCCGGGCAGGCCGAGATGCGCACGGGAAGATGCCTCGCCGGTCATGGTCTGCGCATCCTCCCCCGCGGTGAAGAGAACGAGATCCGCCTGCCGGGCCACATCGATCGCCGCAGCGAAGCCAGTCTGCGATTGCGTGAGAATCTCTGTGCCTTGCGCGTAGAGTAGCTTGCCGCCAGCGGTCTTCATGCGGTTTTGCAGTGCCGTGCGCAGTGTGACCACATCAGCGGCATTACCCTTGCAACTCCAAGAGCCGAGCATTTCACTCTGCGCATCTGCCAAGGGGCCGATCAACGCAATCGTGTGCACGTGCGGGTTGATCGGCAACAGCGGCGGTTGCCCCAGGCTGGCGCGGTTTTGCAGCAGCACGATGGATTCTTCCGCAGCCTTGCGAGCCAGAGCGCGTTTTTCTGGCGTGGCTGTGTAGGCAGATGTGTTCAAGGTGGCGTAAGGATGTTCGAAGAGGCCGAGCGCGAATTTGACGCGCAGCACGCGACGCGCGGCTTCATCGATGGTGGACTCTGGGATTTGAGCGCTGTGCACCAGCGCGGCCAGGCGCGTGTGGTACACGTTGCCCTGCATGTCCATGTCCAGACCGGAGGTAAGCGCTTTTTGTGCGGCGGTGGCGCTGTCGAGCGCGATGCCATGTGCGATCAGTTCACTGATTGCGCCGTAATCGCTGACGACGAAGCCTTGAAAGTTCCACTCCTTGCGCAGAATTTGTGTGAGCAGGTAGGGATTGGCGGTGGCGGGAACGCCGTTCAGCGAACTGAGAGAGGACATCACCGTAGCCGCGCCTGCATCGATCGCAGCTTGATAGGTGGGCAGGTAGATTTGGCGCAGTGTGACGTCGGACATATCAACGGCGTTGTATTCGCGCCCCGCGATCACGCCACCATAGGCGGCAAAATGTTTGACGCAGGCGGCGATGGAGGTGGGGTCGCTGAGATGCTCGCCTTGGTAGCCGTGCACGTAGGCGCGCGCCAGCGCTGCGCCGAGGTAGGGTTCTTCTCCTGCGCCTTCGATGATGCGTCCCCAGCGACCGTCGCGGGCAATGTCCACCATGGGCGAAAAGGCCCAGCGAACGCCGTCATTGCTGGCCTCGATGGCGGCCATGCGCGCGGCGGATTCGACCAAACCCGGATCGAAGGTGGCGGCCATACCCAGCGGCACGGGGAAGGTGGTGTTGTAGCCGTGGATCACGTCCTGCCCAAAGAGCAGCGGAATGTGCAGGCGGCTTTTTTCCACGGCGATGCGCTGGTATGCATCCATGGTTTGCGCGTCGGTGACGTTGAAGAGACTGCCCACCTCCCCCGCCGCGATCATGGTTTTGTAATCCTGCGGATGCGTCGATGGCCCTGTGGGCAGGCCAGCGGTGTATTGCACAAGCTGGCCGATCTTTTCGTCGAGCGTCATTTTGGACAGCAGCGCGTTGACACGCTCGTTCAGCTTTTTGTCTGCAAGCGGACTGCTGACGTGCGTGGCGGCATGTGCGCGAGCGCAGATGCCGAGCAGAGCCAAGCAGCCCGCTGCAAACAGGGACGACAGAAGATTGTGGCGAAACGCGAAGAAATTCATAACCCCACCATGCTACTAGAGCGAGAGGCGGCAGGGCAGTTTTCTTCTGCGCAGCGATGGCGCGAAAACGTCGATTCCGATAGTCTTCTCTTTGTAGGATGCGATGGCTGGCACATCTGCGGCGGGCACTGTTCAAGAGCCTTGCGGACGACATTGTCATGATGTCGAAGGCGGCGGCGTACTCTGCCATTTTGATGCTGTTCCCGGCGATCCTGGTGGGCGCGGCGCTGGCAGCCAATTTGCCCGGAGCGCAATTTTTGCGCGCCGAGCTGCGCGAACTGCTCTATCAGATGTTTCCACCCGAAGTGCCGCCGGTGGTCATGGCGTATTTTCAAGGCACGCATGGGCGCTCCTTCCATCTGCTCATTTCCGCTTCGATTGTGAGCGTGGCTGCGGCCAGCAGCGTGATGGTGACGCTGATGGAATGTTCACGGCGCGCGTATAACCTGCCCGTGGGGCTGTGGAGTTTTTGGCATCAACGCGCGATTGCATTTCTGCTGGTGCCGCTCTCACTTTTTCCGCTGATGCTGGCATCGCTCTTCGTTGTCTTTGGCCATCAAATTGAGTTGTGGATGGTGCATCTCTCCGGGCACGATCTGCGCGTGTATGTGCTGATGCTGTGGCGCGTGGCGCGCTGGCTGCTGGCCCTGTTGACCAGCGTGGCCGTGATTGCGACGATCTATCACACGGGCATGCCGCGCACGCAGTCTTGGCGACGTGTGATGCCGGGTGCGGTGCTGGCCACGGTGGCGTGGTTTCCCTCCACGTTGATTTTTGGCTGGTATGTGACGCGGCACGCGAACTACGCGCAGTATTATGGCTCGCTGGGTGCAGGCATTGCGATGCTCATCTGGCTTTATATTGTGATGATCAGCGTGATGATTGGCGCGGAGTTCAACGCGGAACTGTATCCCAAGCCCTTTGATGCCTGCCGTCCGAAGGCTGCAGCGGCTCAGCAAAGGGTTGCTGCGGAGATTCCGCCTACGATGCCACAGCCCGCAACCCAGTACAATGACCGTTAGGGACACGATGCAAGCGATTTCAATCCCCTGGAGACAGAATGCACTCTGCTTTTTCTGATGCCTGCGCAGTGGCGACCGCCCGCAGGGCCAAGATCGTGGGCACACTTGGCCCAGTTAGCAATAATCCCACTACATTTCGTGAATTGATACGGGCGGGGTTGGATGTGGCGCGCCTGAATTTTTCGCATGGAACGCACCCGGAAAAGACGAAGCTGATCGAGATGGTGCGCACCGTGGCAGCCGAAGAGGGCAAGCCCATCTGCATTTTGGCCGATCTGCAAGGGCCAAAGATTCGCACGGGTAAGCTGGTGGATCGCAAGGCGGTGCTGCTCGAAGAAGGCAAACGGTTGACGATTACGCCGCGCGAAGTGGAAGGCACGGCGGCCCTGGTGGGCACCACCTTCAAAACGCTGGCGGAAAATTTGGAGCCAGGCTCGCGCATTTTGCTCTCCGACGGATTGATTGAATTGAGTGTGCACGCCATTCACGGTGCGGATGTAGAGTGCGACATCGTCAACGGTGGCATGCTGGGAGAAAACAAGGGCATCAATCTGCCGGGCATTCCCGTGCGCGTGCCCTCGCTGACGGAAAAAGACGAAGAGGATTTGGAATTTGTACTTGGCCAAGGCGTGGACATGGTGGCCGTCTCCTTTGTGCGTACGGCGGAAGATGTTCGGATCGTGAAGGATCGCGTGGCCGCATTGGGAGCGGAGACGTGGATCATCGCCAAGCTGGAAAAGCCGCAGGCGATTGAGCATTTGGAAGAGATTCTGGCCGTGGCGGATGGCGTGATGGTGGCGCGCGGTGACTTGGGCGTTGAGGTTCCACCGGAAAAGGTTCCGGCGATTCAGAAGCACATCATTCGCCGCGCGGCAGTGCATCGCAAGCCGGTGATTACGGCCACGCAGATGTTGGAGTCGATGATTGAAAATCCCCGACCCACGCGCGCCGAGGCCAGTGATGTGGCCAACGCGGTGTATGACGGCTCCGACGCAGTGATGCTTTCGGCAGAGAGTGCGGCAGGCAAATATCCCGTGCAGGCCGTGGCCATGATGGCCAAGATTGTCGCTGAGACCGAGATGCAGATGCGCAACGATCCACCGCGTGTGGCGGCGCAGCAT
>JAJZCX010000043.1 GCA_021851625.1 Acidobacteriota bacterium
CGCTGGGATGATGAGAAGCGCATGTTGACCAGCGAGTTGGCGCTGCCCACGCCCGTGGGGCCACAGGAGCGGCTGCGCTTGTACTTCGATGGCCGCAATGAAAATTGGCTCCTCACAAAAACGCTCACGCCCGCCACGCCGTCGCTGGCCAGCCTGAATGTGGAGCGCGCCGTCGCCGGCGTGGAACTGCGCCTGCTCGAAGGCTGGCGTTGGAACTGGTCGATGGCCGCAGAGTTTTCGGATCGAAGATTTCGTTCGCTCGCAGGCATTCCTTCCGCAGCGAATCCATTCTTCACCAGCACGGCGGGCATGGCCGTGCGCCTGGGCGTGCAGGACACGCTGCTGCGCATCCCGCAAAACCGCTTCACGCTCACCAGTAGCGCAAACGGAACGGTGGAAAAATTCTTTGCCGCCCCACTCGACCGCGCGGGCATTGTGAACGGCTCCTTGTTGGCGCATTGGCTGCCTCAGGCGCGTGGCAGGGATTATGAAACCACCGAGCAGGTGCGCGCAGGCGGAACCATTGGCACCGTGCCCTTTGACGATCTCTTCATGCTGGGCTTTGACCGCGACAATCCACTGTGGATGCGCGGCCACTTCGGCCTGGTCAACGGCAAGAAAGGCAATGCGCCGCTGGGCAGAGACTATGTTCTATCGAACACGGAGATCGACAAGCTCCTCTCCAACGAGCCTTGGGTGCATTTGCAACTTGGGCCGTTTCTCGACACCGGCAACATCTGGGATGGCTCCGCCTACTTTGGCGCGCACGGTTGGATGACCGATACCGGCGTGCAGGCGACCATCACTGCTCCCGGACGCTTTGCATTCATCCTCGGTTATGGACGAGACCTGCGCTCCGGCGGCAATGTCTTTTACACCACCGTTACACGTTAGGTGCTTTTGTAAATGGCTGGGTTCAGCGCGGGATCGTTGTACATCTTCAGTTGTCGATAGAGCGTGAACCTGCGCTCGCCGCGCAGTACGGCTGCCCATAGGTGATCCAGACACACGGCCAGATCCGCACGCTGGCGCAGCAGAATCTCCAACCGCTCCCAATTGCGCTCTGCGTGTCCCGCAGGCGCGTCCGTGCGCTCCACTTCTTCGCGTGTGTGGTGAATTTTCAAAGAAAGAATCGACAGCCGATCGAGCATCAACCCCGGCGTCTCCGAGTGCAGTTCTGCGCCGGGATTAGGCAGATTCTGTTTGGCCAGCTCGCGCAGCAGCAGGGCATCGCAACGCTCCATCTGGTCATTGCGCCGTTGGTTGATGGCATCAATGGCGCGCTTGGCCGCGGCGATTTGCGCGTCACTGGCGCGCGGCGCGCGGGCCTTGTCCTCCTCGTGCCACAGTTCGAAGTTCGCCCAGTGCAGACGCTCCAACTCCGCGAGCAAGGATGGCGGAGCCTCTACACCGGCGCGCGGCGCTGCGTGCCACTGCTGCGACCAGGCATCCAGCCTGCGCACCATCTCTGCGGAAGAAAACATGTGCCTATGGTAGCGAATCCAGCGCGGCCTTGGCTGCCCATCGCGTTTCCGGGGCGAATTGCAGTCAGCATTTAGGATGGAATTGTGCAGAACATTCCGCATCGACGCTACAACCCGCTGCGGGGCCAGTGGGTGTTGGTCTCTCCACATCGCACGCAGCGCCCTTGGCAGGGTGAGGTTTCCCCTGCACAAACCACCGCGCCCATCGTCTACGATCCCGGCTGTTATCTTTGTCCGGGCAATGCGCGTGCAGGCGGCCATCAAAATCCACGCTACGAAGGCATCTTCGTTTTTGACAATGATTTTGCCGCGCTGCTGCCAGAGGCTCCCGTACCCAATGCAGCGCCGCAGCACCCACTGCATCGCGCGGAACCGGAGCGTGGACTCTGCCGCGTAGTCTGCTTTCACCCCAACCACAGCTTGACCTTGGCGCAGATGGAGACTGCCGACATCGCGCGTGTGGTGCAGGCATGGACGGAACAGTACGTCGAATTGGGCGCGCTGGATTGGATTCAGCACGTACAGATTTTTGAGAATCGCGGCGCAATGATGGGTGCCAGCAATCCGCATCCGCACGGACAAATCTGGGCCACGGAGCACATTCCCGACGAGCCGCTGGCCGAAGGCTCCATGCAGAGTGCATATCTGCGGGCACACGGGCGCTGTCTGCTCTGCGACACAGTGCAATTGGAATTGCAGCAGTCCGAACGCATCATTTGTGCAAATGAGGAGTTTGTCGCGCTCGTGCCTTTTTGGGCGGTCTGGCCCTTTGAGGCGCTCGTGCTCAGCCGTCGCCACTGTGGAGCGCTGCCAGCAATGGACGCAACGCAGCAGTCGGCGCTGGCCGAAATTCTGCAACGCCTGACACGGCGCTACGACAATTTATTTGCGACCAGTTTTCCGTACACTATGGGCCTGCACGCCGCGCCCACGGATGGCCAGCCGCATCCGGAGTGGCACTTTCACGCGCACTTTTATCCGCCGCTGCTGCGTTCGGCCACGGTGCGCAAATATATGGTTGGGTTTGAGATGCTGGCCAATCCGCAGCGGGACATTACTCCGGAACAGGCAGCCGCACGCCTGCGTGAGGCCGGAGAGGCCCGGCGCACATTTTGAACTGGCTGTTGAGGAAACCCCGCGCTAAACCTGCGGCATTCTTCGTCGTGGTGAGCGCGCTGGGAATCGAACCCAGGACCCACGCATTAAAAGTGCGTTGCTCTACCATCTGAGCTACGCGCTCTCACCTAGTACCAATTTACTACAGTGCATCGATCCCGCTCGCGCCTGCATTTCATCCCAAAATGAAACTCTCCGGTACGAATGCGCGAGCATTCCCATTTTTTCTCTGCTTCTATGCGCGCAGAGTATCGAGTGTCTGCCTCGCTGCCGAAAAGCGAAGTAGGAGCAGCAGTGTGTCCGTACTGTTGCCCAACAGATCGAAACGCGAGGGATCGGATGCGTCCGCCAGAGCCTAAATCAGCCATGCCGTCGAGCACCCGCAACAACTCGGCGGATGTCGAGGCACTGTTTGCCTACATGGGCGCGCAGGAATTTCAGTATCACGATTTTTCCTCGTACCGTAGGGCTTGCAGTCTGGAACCGGAGGTGCAACCGGAATCACCACTCGTGGATGGCTCCACGCACACCACAGAACAGCAATCGTCTCCATCCAAAGGCCCGCGCATTCGTTTTTGGCTCTCTGCGATGGTGATGCTGCCGCCTGTTGTTGTGCTACTGGCCTTGGCAGGATTGCCCTTGACTGCGCGGCCACAAATTTTGCTCTCAGCCATGTTGTTTTTTTTAGCGATCCTGCTGAACAAATGTAGTCGAGCGCATTGGATGACGCTGCTGCTCATCTGCCTCTCCATGTTCGTTACGCTGCGTTATGCGATCTGGCGCACAGAATCTCTCGGCGCATTTCTTGCCAACCCATCTTCGCGCTGGAATGCTCTCGACCTACTATTTATGCTCGCGCTCTTCGGCGCAGAGTTGTACGCATTTTTAGTCATGGCCCTGGGCTATCTGCAAATGTTGTGGCCTCTGCGTCGCAAGCCTGCGCCCATGCCGGACAACATCGCAGATTGGCCACACGTCGATGTGCTCATCCCCACCTACAACGAGCCGCTGGAAGTGGTGCGCTACACTGCGCTGGCCGCCGCCAACCTGGACTGGCCAGCCAAGAAGCTGCACGTCTACATCCTCGACGACAGCCATCGGGATGCGTTCCGCATCTTTGCAGAAGAGGCCGGACTCGGCTATATCACGCGCTCAGACAATCGGCACGCCAAGGCCGGCAACATCAACCACGCCTTGCAACAGATTGAATCACCCTTTGTCGCCATCTTTGACTGCGACCACGCGCCCACGCGCAGCTTTTTGCAGATGGCCATGGGTTGGTTCTTTCACGATCCAAAACTGGGTCTGGTGCAGACGCCGCATCATTTTTATTCACCCGATCCATTTGAACGCAATCTGCAAAAATTCCGTACCATGCCCAATGAAGGCGAGTTGTTCTACGGCATCATTCAGGATTGCAATGATTTTTGGGATGCCACGTTTTTCTGCGGCTCTTGCGCCGTGTTGCGCCGCTCCGCGCTGGACACCGTGGGCGGCATCGCCACGGAGACCATCACCGAAGATGCGCACACATCCCTGCGCATGCAAATGGCGGGCTGGAACACAGCCTACATCAATGTGCCGCAGGCTGCGGGTCTGGCCAGCGAACGGCTCTCTGGCCACGTGAAACAGCGCATTCGCTGGGCACGCGGCATGATCCAAGTGATGCGCACCGACAATCCGTTGTTTGCTCCCGGCCTGAATTGGCCGCAACGCCTGTGCTACTTCAACGCCATGCTGTATTTTCTCTACGCGCTGCCGCGGCTGATTTTTTTAACTGGGCCGCTCATCTATTTATTGCTCGGCCATGTCAACATTCCCGGAACATGGTCGCTGATTCTGGCTTACGCGCTGCCACACTTGGCGCTCAGCGTCCTGACCAACTCGCGTATTCAGGGCGAGCGCAGACATTCGTTTTGGAATGAGGTGTACGAGACGGTTCTGGCTCCGTACATTCTTTTGCCCACGCTGCTTGCGTTGGTAAATCCAAAGTTTGGCAAGTTTCAAGTGACCGACAAGGGCGGTGTGGTGAAAGAGGCATACTTTGATGCGCGCATTGCGCAGCCATTTTTGGTTCTGTTTTTGCTGAACGTGCTGGGACTGGTGATGGGCATGGTGCATCTGCTGCATCCCGGCGAGGCGAATCCAGGCACGGTGCTGATGAACTCCATTTGGACGCTGTTCAACATGATGATCCTCGGTGTCTCCATGGCCGTGGCTTATGAATCGCAGCAGCGCAGACACAATGTGCGCATTGAGATGGCGCGCTCGCTGCGTATTGAAAACGGGCGCGGTGGTATCGGAGCAGGCAAAACGGTCAACATCTCCGGCGGCGGAGCGGCCATTCATTTGGAGGTGCCGGTGGCTCTGCTGCGTGGCGACAAAGTATCCGTAATTTTGAAAACTCCGTCCGGCGAAACGGCACTGCCCGCGCGTGTGCTCCTATTACGCGGAAAAAATCTGCGCGTTCAGTTTGACAATCTCAGCATTGCAGAGCAGGAGCAACTGACCATGGCCATGTTCTCCCGCGCCGACACGTGGCTGGATTGGAGCAAGAATGTCACCACCGATCGTCCTCTGCTGAGTCTGATGCAGCTTGCGTGGATTGCCTTGCAAGGCGTCGCGCTCACGCTGCGCGGCTTGCTACAAGCGCGTGATGAGGATACGAATGGTCCGCAACACCGTCCAGCCTCTGCCGCCGTGCAAAGCATGCTTTTGCTGGCGGTATTGTTTGGATTGGGTGCATCCAAAGCGCGAGCGCAAACAATCATCACGCCTGCGCCAACAGGTGCTTTGCAATCGGCCTCTGCCGCCTCTGCCAGTCAGTTTCAAGAGCAATTCACACTGCGGGATTTAGGCGCGCAAGATGCCGTGGTCCTGCGCGGCGTGGAAAGCTCCACTCAGTTCTTCTTTGCGCTGCCGCAGACCGACGTAGCCACTTCCGCCACGCTGCAATTGCGCTGTCGCTTTTCTCCATCACTGCTGCCTGCGCTCAGCCACGTCAGCATCTCTCTGAATGGTTCACTCTTTGCCGTGGCTCCAATGCCGCAGCCGGGGCAGGATCCGGCCTTTGTGCAAACACTCAACATTCCCGCTGAGTTATTGGCCCATACGAACGTGCTGAGCTTTGAGTTCATCGGCCACTACGCTCCCAGTGATGAAGACCCCTCCAACACTACGCTCTGGTTCCGACTCGATCCGGCAACTTCCGTGCAAATCTCTGGCAGCCGCATGCCGCTGACCAATGATTTGCGCCTGCTTCCCATTCCATTTTTTGATCCAGACCTCGTGCAGGCGCAGCAGGTTCCCTTCGTTTTTCCATCGGCTCCATCCACCGTTGCCTTGCAGGCTGCGGGAGTCTTTGCCTCGTGGATTGGTATTCTGGCTGACACGCACACAGTGCAGTTTCCTGTATCGATCGGAAACATTCCCGCGGGCAATGCCGTGGTCTTTGCCGAGTCTGTTGATGCAGCGCGGGCGCTCGGCATCGCAGATGTCACCGGCCCAACCGCAGCCATCCGCGTCAACCCAAATGACCCGTATGGAAAAATTCTCGTTCTTGCCGGAGTGAATGCAGCGCAAGTCTTGCAAGCCGCGCAGGCCGTTGCGCTCAATCCGTATGCCATGCACGGCGACACGCTGCAACTGTCCGTGCAATTACCAGTGCAACGTCAGCCGGATGATGCACCGCGCTGGCTGCCGCTGGGGCGCAAGACGCCTGTACAAGATTTAGCCACGGGCAGTTTGCAAACCGACGGCTACGCGCCGATGCAACTCTATTTGCGCCTGCCGCCCGACATGAATCCCAACGGCAGAAGTGATGTGCCATTTTTCCTGCGCTATCGCTACAACCCCATGCCACTGGCGACAGATTCCAGCATTAACCTTCTGCTCAACGATAGCTACATTGGCTCGGTGCCGCTGCCGCAAGGCCATCGCCCGCTGCGTGAGTTGTCAGCCAACGTTGCTCTACCGATCAGCGATTTGCATTCATTTCAAAATACGCTCAGCGTTGTTTTTTATTTCCAACTGCACAAAGCCCCGGAGGCCGGCCCGCCCATCAATCAACGTGGCGCTCTGCTGCCAGACTCCAGCATCGACCTGCGCGGAATGAGCCACTGGGCGGCGCTGCCGAACTTGGCATTGTTTGCCAACGCCGGCTTTCCCTTCACGCGCCGCGCGGACTTGAGCACGACCACGGTGATTCTCCCCAACAACCCAACACCCAATGAGTTGGCACAGTGCCTATACTTGTTGGGGCGTTTCGGCGGTTCCACGGGTTATCCAGCACTACGCATCACCGTGGCTACCCCGGCAGCGTTGGGAACACAGCCGCGCATGAACTACCTCGTGCTGGGCACCGTGCACGATCAACCGGCGCTGCGACAACTGTCCACGTCACTGCCCGTGCAGGTGTTGCAGGATGGTCTGTTCATTCGCAACGCGGATGGACTCTTCGCTCCCGTACGCCGGGCCTGGTGGAAGCTGCAGGGCTGGCAACTGCCGGAGAGCGGCTCGGCCTTGATCGCGGGCGGATTACCGGATGCAATCTTGGAAGCCATCGAATCGCCCTACCAGCCGGGACGCTCCATCGTGGTTGCCGTTACGCGTGAGGATGCCATCCCCGCCAACTTCGCCGGAGTCTTTGCATCCGCAGCAGCGGATGGCACCATCGAAAAATCCGTCAGCATACTCCGCGGTGGAACATTTTCTTCAGTGCGGCTGGGGGACAACACTTATTTTCTCGGCCATCTTTCTCTGCGTCGTCGCGTCAGCCTATGGTGTGCGGAGTATCCCTACGCCATTGTGCTCATCATTCTTGCCTGCTGTTTCCTGCTGGCGCTGTGGATGCTCTTCAGCCTGCGTGCACGCGCGGCACGGCGCGTACAGTTGCGCGTGGTAGAACGGATGCCACCGACGGGAAGGCAATCCGCATGAGTTCCGCTGCGCCGGATCGTGTGCACGCTGCCACACGATCGCTGCTGCTCGCAACCATGTGCGCAATCGCTGCGCTGCATTACTGCGCACAAACTTCAGCACAATCGCAGCCCGCTGCATCCATGCAGCAGGTGCTGTTGGATCGCGCCCGCTCGTTGGCCGCGCGCAATGAAAATGCAACTGCGATTCAACTTTGGCAACAGGTGCTGCTGGCCGACCCGAACAATCAGGAGGCGCTCGAAGGCTTGGCGCTCGCATGGCGGCGACAGGGCAGCCTGCAGCAGTCGGAAAAATATCTGCTCGTGCTCTTGCGCCAATACCCAAGGGATCCCCGCATCGCCGCAATTGAAGCCATGCCTGTGCAGACGTCCGTGAATGCTCGGCTACGTCAAGCTGGCGAGTTGGCTGCGCAGGGCCAAGCCGCACAAGCAATGGATATCTATCGCGCCCTCTACGGTAACGCGCCTCCCGATGGCGACATCGCCCTGGCCTATTACGAAACAGAGGCCTCGCTACCAGCGCAACGACTGGCAGCCATCGCAGGCCTGCGCGCACTCATGGCGAAATATCCCGGCGACGCGGGCAATGCCATTGCGCTGGGCAGAATTCTGACCGAGGATCCATCCACGCGCGTGGAGGGAATCGGCCTGCTGCAACCCTACGCGGCAGACAGTGCAGCCGCCGGGCGCGCCCTGCATCAGGCATTGTTGTGGTCGGCGCAAGACCCAGCCATGGCTCCGTTTTTGCGTCAGTATCTGGAGCAGTATCCCAATGCGAACTTGCAATACGAAATTGCCCAAGCGCAGACGCAGGCAGGCATCTCGCCAGATTTCACGCCCAGCGCAACCATCGGTCTGGCAAAAACCCCGGAAGAAATTGCTGCGTTTCGCGCCTTGCACGATGGAAAAACACTACAAGCGGAACGATTGTTTCGTGCCATTCTTGCCAGCAACACAAAGGATGGCCCCGCCTGGGCTGGGCTGGGATTTGTGCAAGAGCATCAGCAAAAATTTTCTGCTGCGGAAACATCTTTTCTTCGCGCGGAACATTGGGGCGTACCTGCATCACTCGTGCGCAAGCCACTGCTGACCGCGCATTTCTGGAAGACGATGCAGGCTGGCTCCGACGCATTGCAGCAGAAGCAGTGGAGCGCGGCGGAGTCCGCATATCAAGATGCGCTTGCGCAACGTCCCAACTCTCTCGATGCGATGCAGGGCATGGCGGCTGCGCTACTGGCGGACAACAAGTTCGATGCAGCCACACTCGTCGATCGCAAACTTCTGCAACTCGATCCAACCTCGCGCAACGGCTGGCGCGGCCTGCTCTCCGCATGGGTGCAATCGCACAAGGCCGACGCGG
>JAJZCX010000044.1 GCA_021851625.1 Acidobacteriota bacterium
GCCGCCAACTGTATGCTCGACCCGCAGGCGCTGGTGGACTGGATGCTGGCCGACGGATTGCCAGCGCGCCTGAGCCTGCAAATTCACAAATTTATATGGGAACCGCAGACCAAGGGCGTCTAGCTGCGTTTTATATCTAGTGTTCACAAAATTTTCGACATCCCATTTAGCCGCGCCTTTGGGCTAGAGTGGGAAAACAACAACGCTTTCACGACCGTGAACACTCGCACTGAAAATGCTTAGCTTTGTTGCGCCGAATACGGTTTGAGCAATCCAGCACGAACAGGCACAATACAGACAGGAAAACGGCACCTCGCCGATTGCACGCAGATGAGCACATCTCAGAAAACCCGCGCGGTAGTCTGCCTCTCTGGCGGCATGGATTCTGCAGTTTGCGCCACACTGGCCACACGTGAGCATGAGGTCTTCGCGCTGCACTTTAGTTACGGACAGCGCACCGAGCAACGTGAGTTGCAAAGCGCACGCGCCATTGCGGAGGCGCTCGGCATCCAAAAATTTCTCGCTCTGCGCATGGACCTCTTCCGCCAGATCGGCGGCTCGGCACTCACCGATGCTTCCATCGCCATTCCAGACGCCCCACCGGCTGCGGAGATTGGCGTAAAGATTCCCGTCACCTATGTGCCCTTTCGCAACGCGCATTTTCTTTCTGCCGCCGTTAGTTGGGCTGAGGTCATTGGCGCGGGGGAAATTTTTATTGGCGCAGTGGAACAGGACAGCTCCGGCTACCCGGATTGCCGACCCGCCTACTATCAAGCCTTCCAGCAACTCATTCGCACCGGCACACGTGATGGCCATATCGATGTGGTCACGCCGCTGATCGCGCTCAAAAAAAGTCAGATTGTTCGTTTAGGCATGGAGTTGGGCGCGCCCTTCGCCGCCACGTGGTCCTGCTATGCGGAGCAATCCGCCGCCTGCGGCAAGTGCGAAAGCTGCGCGCTGCGCCTGCGCGCTTTTGCCGATGCGGGCGTGCCAGACCCCATCCCGTACGCCGATTGAAGGCGATACTTGCAGCTATGTCGCTGGCTGAGACTTATAATTGTTTGTTTGTAGCAGTTGATTCAGAATGACCGCCTTGCTGAAAAGGCAACGCGGCAGGGAGAGAAAAAAATGCGCAAGACTCTTTGGATGCTGGCATTGCTGACAACGGCCAAGTTCGGTATGGCTGCCACGCCAGCCAAAATCCACGGCCACGTACAAGATCCGCTGGGTGCACCCGTCATGAACGCCAAGGTGCTACTGACCGACGATAGCAACGCCGTCAAATACACCTTCGTCACAGATGCCAACGGTGACTATACGGGCGACGGCATTGCCTCTGCCACCTATGATGTGCAATTGCAAAAAGTCCCCGATGCCGCCAACGCGTCGGTTCCAAAACCGCAATCCACCCCGGCAGGCACACTACACAACATCATTGATCAACAAAAAGGCATCCACTTTGCCGAAGGCGCGGATGTGCTGGTGGACTTCGACATGACGCGCGAGGCGTATATCAACAAGCTCCCGCCGGAGATGCGCAAGGCTCTGGATGCAGCGCGCGCAAAGAACGCAGACATCTCCAAGGAAAATCTGCAAATCAAAAATCTGAATAATCTAATCACGCAGGCACGCGCTGCGCGAGCAGCCAACAATTTCGATCAGGCATTGGCCTTGAATCAGCAGGCAGTACAGATCAACCCAAAAGCAGGGCTGCTCTGGTATGAGTTGGGAGCCAGTCAGTCTGGATTGAAAAAATATGACGACGCCATTGCCAGCTACAAAAAGTCGATTGATCTATTACAAGCCGAAGCAAAACCAAAACCTGAGTTGATCGCTGCCTCGTACAACGATTTGGGAGCGACCTATGCCAAGGCCGGCAAATCAACTGAAGCTGTGGCCGCCTTCGAATCCGCGATCAAGGAACAGCCCACGCAAGCGGCCATGTATTACGGCAACGAAGCTGCGGTACTCTACCAAGCCGGACTGGGCGATGCTGCCGGTGCCGCTGCGGACAAGGCCATCGCTGCTGATCCCACCAAGCCCGTCCCTTATTTCGTGAAGGGTTGGAGTCTGGTGCAGAAGGCCACCGTCGATCCAAAAACCCAAAAAATTGTTCTGCCCCCCGGTTGTGCGGATGCCTACCGCAAATTCCTCGAACTGGCCCCCGACAGCCCTTTGGCTGCCGATGCGAAAAGCATTCTGGAGTCTGCCGGGGAGAGCGTGCACTCTTCTTATAAAAAGAAACACTGACGCGGAGAAAATACTTGTTTCCGCAACGGCCTCTGCCCAAAGCAGAGGCCGTCGTTCTTGCAGAGCAAGCCATTCATGCAGGATGATGAGGCTGAATGCACGCCACACCCTCCCAACCCGCCGCGCGCGACCTGCTCTCCTTTGCGGAAGGACTCAACGCAGTCTCGACCCATGCCGCAGCAATTCTGCAATCCACGCGCCCATCGCAGCAAATCATTCCGCTTGCCGACGCCTTGGGCCGCGTGCTGGCTGCCCCGATCCTTGCTGACCGCGACCAGCCGCCCTTTGCTCGCTCCACGCGCGATGGCTACGCCGTGCGGGCACAGGATGTGCACGCCGGCGCGTCGCTGCGCGTGCTGGGGCAAATCCGTGCCGGGCAATGTTGGCCCGCCAACCAACCCGCTCTAGCCGCCAATGAGGCCATTGAAATCATGACCGGCGCGCCGTTGCCTGCCGGAGCCGACGCCGTGCTCATGGTCGAACACACGCGCGCAGGCTCGGCGGAGAACACCATCGAACCGAATCCAGGACGCACGCTGTTGCCGGGGATGCACGTTGTCGCCCGCGCCAGCGAGGCTCATGCAGGAGAAGAATTGATCGCCCCTGGCACGCGCATCCACTCCGCGCAGATCGCTTTGGCTGCTTCGTGTGGTCTGGATCGCTTGCCTGTTTCCCCGCAGCCACGCGTTGCGATTCTGGCCACCGGCGATGAACTGGTGGAACCCTGCCATCCCCGCCCACAGATTGCGGAGCAGCAGATTTTTAACTCCAACAGCTACGCAACCGCTGCGCTCGTCTCCGCTGCAGGAGCCATTGCGCTGCGCCTGCCCATCGCCCGCGACACACTGGAATCCATCCACACTGGCATCCAGTCCGCGCGTGAACAGCAAACGGATTTGCTGCTGCTCACCGGCGGCGTCTCCATGGGTAAATATGATCTGGTCGAAACGGTGCTGGCCGAGCTAGGCGCGGAGTTCTTCTTTACCGGCCTGCGTATTCAGCCCGGCAAGCCGCTCGTATTTGGCCGCCTGCCTGCGCGCGATGGCACAAACGGCGCACAACCGGCGCTCTACTTCTTCGGCCTGCCCGGGAACCCCATCTCCACCATGGTGACCTTCACGCTCTTCGCGCGCCCACTGCTGGCCGCCCTTGCCGGTGAGCGTGGCTGGCAGCATCCCTTCGCTTTGGCACGTCTTACGGAGAACGTGCATCCCCTGCATGGCCTCACACGCTTTCTGCCTGCACGCTTGGATGCAATAGCCGCCGCCGAACCCACCGTGACGCCGGTCGCATGGCGCGGCTCCGGCGACCTGGCCGCGCAGGCCCGTGCCAATTGCCTGCTCGTAGCCCCTGAGAGCCAGCCTGCGCTGGCCGCTGGCGACTGGGTGCGCATTCTCCCCATGCAATAAAAACGGCAGGGTGGAATGGAGGTTCCTCCCTGCCGCTGTACTGAAAAGTGGAATTAAAATTCTACTTTGTGGCTACCTGAAGCGTCGTGGGCTTTAGATTCCATCCGCGCAGTCCCAACCTAGCTGCTCCCTTAGCCGCATCCTGCGGATAGTCGATGGTGACCATCCGCGACTCGCCCGGCAACAGCGACACGTAATTGTCGCTGTAGTACGCGGGCAAAATGCGCGAGCCATCGCTGGCATTTTCCAGGGTTAGCTTGGCCTGCAAGATCGCCGCTGCACCGGTATTTTTTAGCGTGACAGCGATGTGACGGAATCCATCCGCCTGTGACGTCCCCGTGGCAGCGGTCTCCAACGTGCCCTCTGGCAGTGTGTTCAGCGCGCGGTAGGAAGCGCTGTCAGCTCCCAACCAGTACAGATTGCGCGAGAGCAGCTTGCCGCTGGCATCCTTCAGTTGCAGTTCAACAAAAACCACGCCCGTGCCCATCATTGGAGCTAAGTGCAGCGTGAAAGCATTCGTCGTGGCATCTTCGGTAGCGGACAGCGTCTGTTGCTGGCTGTAGAGCACCTTATTGTCGACTGAGTCCACCTGCGCGGAGACGGTCACGCCGGTCAGCGCAGCGGTGGTGGTGTTCACCACGGCCACGGTGCCGTTGGAAAGATCCAACTGCACATGCACCGGCTCGCACGCCTCCTTTACCCCGTAAAACGATGCCTGCGTGTCGTAGTCCGAGCTGAGAATCTCCCACTCGTTGCTGGGCCAGGCCGGTTGCGTCATCCACAACATGCGTCCACTGTTCGGCGACCAGAGATGCGCGTTGAAGCCTTCAAAGATCGCGCGATGATCGACGTAGTTGAGCATCTGCGCCTTGCGCTCGAAGTCTTCCAAGCTGGTGGCCGCGCCGAACTCTTTACTCACCTCGGCCATAAACGGCGCGGTCTCGCCGTTCCCCGACTGGTGCCAGTCGTGATAGGCCCAATCATCACTGACCGGCCATTGATCGGCCTTGGGAATCCAGTGCTGGAAGGATTCCAGCGTGGAGAGCGACGGTGTGCCCGTCTCGACCGAGAAGCCCTTATTCAGCACGGTGTAGTAGCGCGTCGGATCTTGATATTTGTACGGCCCGCTCACCTGCAGATTCACCGCGTTCGAACTGGGCGAGTAGTAGCGCGTGCCGTCGAGCGTGCGCACCAGTTCATCCAACCCATTGCTGATGATCGGCTGCGGCACGCCTTCATTGCGCCCACACCACATCACGATGGACGGATGATTGCGATAGTGCGCAATGGTGTCGCGCGCATTTGCCAAAAACAGCGCAGGGTCTTCGGCCTCCGCGTTGTAGTTTTCCGTCGAATCCCAAAAATCATTCCAAACCATCAAGCCATATTTGTCGGCCAACTCGTAGAAGGTCTCCTCGGTGCTTTGGCCCACCCAGTTGCGAATGATGTTGACGTGCGCATCGCGGTGCAGGCGAAAGTACGGCTCCAGCCGCTCACGCGAGACGCGCTTGCGCGCATCATCCATGCCCCAATTGCCCCCGCGCGCGGCAATGCGCACGCCATTCACCTTGATGACCAGGTACGGCGTCATCTGCAAATCGTCGAGTGCATGAATGGCTGGCGATTTTTCCGCGCCCGGCATCAGCGATGCCGCCCAGCCGCCGGGAATCTCCCGCATCCCGCGATGGCTGACGTCCACCACCTGCTGGCCCAGTGCGTGGGCATCCGTGGGCGAAAACTCCACGCGGCGCAGATGGCCAGCACCGTCGAGCAGGCTCAACTCATAGGTCACTTCGCGGATGCCGAAGTCCAGTTGCTTTGCGTCGGACTCACCGCCAGCGCTCTTCGCATCCACATGCAGCGTGTACAGATACGGATCGCCATAACCATTGGGCCACCAGAGATGCGGATGCTGCACGGTGAGCTGCGGAAATTCTGCGGGAGCAAATGTAACCGTGTTGGCACCCGGCTGCGCTGTCACTTGTTTTGTCACAGTGACGTCACCGAAGGACGCTGTGACCGTCACAGTCACTGGAGCCTCTGCCACGTTCGCAATCGGCACAGTAATGGCGACATTGGCGCGCGAAGTGTCTGGCAGCGGCAGTGTGGTGATCACCTGCGGATCGCCAATCTTGACGCTGCGCGTGGCGTGCAGATGCACGTCTTGCCACAGGCCGGTATCGCGGTCGCGGATGCCGGGAATCCAATCCCAGCCTTCTGTAGCCACAAAGGTGGGACCGTCGATGCACATGATGCCGCCATTTTCTCCGGGGCCACCGAGAATGGACTGCTCATTGGGAATGCCGGGGTGGGGCGGCGGGCTGATGCGCACGGCCAAAGCGTTTGGCTTGCCGGGCAACAGAACGCCGCTCACGTCAAAGTTGCCGCGAATGAATGCGCCGCGAATGCTGCCCAGCTTGTGGCCGTTCAGCCAGACCTCCGCAGCGTAGTTGATGCCGTTGAAGGTGAGCACCTCGTGCTGTCCGGCGGCGAATCTCGGTGCCACGAACTGCATGCGGTACCAGTAATCCTGTTTGTTGAGCGATTCCGGTATGGCCAGATTATTCAAGCCATAATCCGGGTCGGGATAGAGGCCTCGATCCACCATCGTCGTCAGCACCGTGCCGGGGACTGTGGCGTCCATCCAGCCTGTGGTTTTGTAGCCGGGCATGGAGATTTGCTCCGCCGTGGCCTGCACTTTGGGCGCAGGCGTCAGAGTCCAACCGTGGGCCAGCGTCCAGTCCTCGGCTGCGTTTTGTTCGAGCGGCTTGCCGCTCACCACCGGCTGCGCCACGGGCTGCGAAAAGGGCGCGGCGGACTTCGGCAGGATCGACGGATCTTGCGGCGCGGTATAGCCTACCTGACCATAGCTCTGCACCGGCCAAGGCTTGGAGCCTTCCTCAAACTCGATCACGGAAAAATCCGGCGCATGGGCCGCGAGTGCTTGCATGGCGGCTGCATCCACTACACGCCGTTCCACGGTGAAAGCGGCAATCTTGCCGCCGAAGTGTTCCCCTTGGCTCCACGGCAGTTGCACCGGGGCTAGGGACAATTGCGCGCTGACCGGCCCAAAGACCAAGCGCGCGCTGGCTGCCTCCGCTCCATCCACATACAAGCGCGTGGTGGTGCCATCGAACGTCGCCGCCAGCAAATGCCATTGCTGCGGGGTCCAAACAACCTTGCTGGCCAATTCGTTGTTTTGGCCCATCCAGAGAACGACCTTGCCGCCATCGACGCCAAAGAAGCGCGCATACTCGCCCGTGGACTCGCCCATGCCAGCAAAGAGCGTGGGAGCAGTGGTCGCCTCGCGGCTGCGCACCCAAGCGGTCATCGTCCACGGAGCGCCAGCGCCAAAGAGCGTGTCCTTCTCCGGCAACAGCTTGTCGAGGCCGCGTCCACCTTGCAGAAAAACGCCGTTGTAGGGGCCGTAAACGTAGGAGTAGCCGAGGCGTTGCTGCGGCTTCCACCACTGCGCACGCGCAGGCTGTGCAATAGCATGTGCCATGCAAGCGATGATTACGATATCAAAAACTGCACGGAGTTGGCGTGGGACACTCATGCGACGCATAGTCTTCTCCTAAGTGGATTGCCTGTACGGAACAGCCTGCTTGCATCCGCAAGAAGCACGCAGGATCAGATCCACGGTCAGCACCTTGCGGATGCCCTCCTCGGGACGTTCCTGTGGACTGAGCTTGAGGCTATCAAAAAGCATGCTGGCGCTCAGTGTGCCTACATCGCCGATGGGCTGGCGCACCACAGTGAGCGTTGGTTGCAGCAGATCGGCCATTTCCACTTCATCGAAGCCGATGAGGGCCGCCTGATCGGGCACGCGAATCCCCAACTCAAACAGAGAGCGCATTAGAAATTTTGTGATCCAGTTGTTGGCGCAGAAAAATGCCGTCGGCAATTTTCCCTGGCCGCGTGCTGCGCGCAACTCCTGCGTAACGGCCTCTTGCGATGTGCAATCCAACTTGGCCAGCGCTGGCAAACCCACGGCAGACATAGCGCGGCGATAGCCCTCCATACGGGCTTGGATGGTATACAGTCCAGCGTCGTTGCCCAGGAATTGAATGTTTGTGTGCCCATGTCCAATCAAATGTTGCGTGGCGCGCAAGGCTCCCTCTTGGTTTTCCACCAGCACGCAGTCAACCCGCTTGATGTCAATGGGTGTGTCAAAAGCGACGATGGGGATGCGGTCAAAATGGCGATCCTGCAAACGCGAGTTTTGCGATTGTGTTGGGACAAGGATGAGACCCTCAACATGACGTTGCAGCATCCACTGCGCCTGGGCGTACTCCACTTCGGGGTCGCCGTGGGAAGTGGTCAGAATCATGGAGTATCCATTGGCCTGCGCGACCAAGTTGATGCTGTGCGCGCAGATGGCAAAAAATGGATCGGCCAGTGAGGGCACCAGCACGCCAATCGAGCGCGACTTCAACCCACGCAAGGTGCGCGCCGCCTCATTGGGCCGGTACTGGAGCACCTCCATGGCCCAATACACGCGCTTGGCCGTCTCTGCATTGACGTGCGCGGAGTGATTCAGCACTCTGGAAACCGTCATGGTGCCAACGTTGGCCAGCCGGGCCACGTCCGCCATAGTCGGTTCTTTAGGGTCTGCAGAACGCAAGGGAAATTTCCGCCTCAACTCATATCGTTCAGAATCGCAGTAACGATATCGATGAAAACGATATCACTTTTCGAATGTGTTCCGCCAGAACTGTTGACCCGTCTCGCGAATACGACCAGCGAAAGTATCAGGAAATTCCTTGATTCAAACGATTGACTATAGGCCATCTTTTTCTGCCTCCAACAACAGCTTTTTTCGCTCCACGCCCCAGCGATAGCCGGTCAGGCTGCCGTCGGAACCGACCACGCGGTGGCAGGGCGTGAGGATAGCGACCGGGTTCTGCGCGCAGGCACGGGCCGCGGCGCGCACAGCAGTTGGCTGGCCAATGGAGGCGGCAAGCTGCGCGTAGCTGACCGTCGTGCCACGGGGAATCCGCCGCAGCGCCTGCCAGACGCGCTGCTGAAAGGCCGTGGCGCGGATGTCCAGCGGCAACTCCACGCTGCGCGGATGCTCCGAGAGTTGCGCGAGCACGGCGTGCAGCCAGAGTGACAGACCCTTGGGATCGTGGGTG
>JAJZCX010000045.1 GCA_021851625.1 Acidobacteriota bacterium
GCATTTTATTGATGACATTTTCATCACCGGTCCGTGCGAGCGCGGAGTGATGAAGCAACTGTTGGCGGAGGCCACTGCCTGCGGTGTGGATGTGCGTGTCGTCCCTGACCTATACGACGGCATCTCATGGCATGCTCCCGTGGAATATGTGGGTCAGTTCCCAACTCTGCCGCTGCATCGCAAACAGATTCCCGCACTGGGCTTGATGGCCAAGCGGGTGCTGGATATTTGTGCCTCGGTCTTCGCATTGGTGTCGTTGGCCCCGTTGATGGCCATGCTGGCATTGGCCGTTCGCCTCAGCTCCCCCGGCCCGGTGTTCTATGCGTCGGAGCGCATTGGTCGCAAGGGGAGAACCTTCCGCTGCTGGAAGTTTCGCACCATGGTGATTGATGCGGAGGCACGCAAAGAATCCCTGCGCCACATGAATGAGCGAGACGGTGTGCTCTTCAAGATTCGTCACGATCCCCGCGTGACGGGCTTGGGAAAATTTCTGCGCAAATACTCGCTGGATGAACTGCCCCAGTTCTGGAATGTATTGATCGGGGACATGAGCATCGTTGGCCCGCGTCCGCCGCTGGCAGGCGAAGTGCGCCAGTACGATCTGCATCATCTGCGCCGCTTGGATGTACAGCCGGGCATCACCGGTTTGTGGCAGGTAAATGCGCGCCAGGATCCTTCCTTTGACAACTACATCTCGCTCGATACGGCCTACGTGGACAATTGGAGCCTGTGGCTGGACCTAAAGATTATGACGCGCACCTTCGGCGTGGTGCTGAACGGTACTGGCAATTGACGTGCCGTGCGGCGCGTTTGCGTGCGTCGTTGTTGTTTTCCGGGCAGGCAGCCGATAGACTGTTGCTGTGATTGTTGCACTGGCGCAGATCAACCCTACTGTCGGGGACTTCCTCGGCAATCAGAAAAAAATTGAAGCGTTCACTCGTGCCGCTGTAGAACGCGGCGCGCGCTTGATCGTGTTTCCCGAGATGGCCATCTGCGGGTATCCGCCTGCGGATTTGCTGGAGCGCCCGGCCTTTACCGCCAAATGCCAGCAGGTGGTGGATTCGATTGCAGAACTGACCGCTGATGGCAGCATCTCGATTCTGTGCGGCACGGTGACGCCCTCTGCCCATGCCACGGGCAAGCGCAGAATGAACTCCGCCGTGTTGTTGCAGCAGGGCAAGATTGCTTTCACGCAATCGAAACGACTGTTGCCGTTCTATGATGTTTTTGACGAGCAACGATATTTTGCGCCTGCCGATACACAGCGCGTCTGCACGATCGATGGGCGGCAGGTGGCGATCACAATCTGTGAAGATGCGTGGAATGATAAAAATTTCTGGCCGCAACGGCTCTACAGCGTCGATCCAGTCGAGCACCTGATGCAGCAAGGGGCGACGCTGATTCTCAATCTTTCCGCATCGCCATATCACCGCAACAAGCGCGCGCTGCGCACGCAGATGTTGGCGGCCATTGCGCAGCGACACCAGACGCCGGTGCTGATGGTCAATCAAGTGGGCGGCAATGACAGCCTCATATTTGATGGCAGTAGCGTGGCCATCGCCCCTGATGGAAGCTGCATCGCACAGGCGGCCAGCTTTGCCGAGGACTTGGTGCTGGTCGATCTGGACGCGATGACCGGGGAGCAGCATGGCACGCGCGCCGAGGATGAAGATGCGGCTATCTACGATGCGCTGGTGCTGGGCACGCAGGATTATGTGCGCAAATGCGGCTTCTCTAAAGCCGTGGTGGGCTTGAGCGGCGGCATTGATTCTGCGCTAGTGGCCTGCATTGCCACTGAGGCGCTGGGCAAAGAAAATGTATTGGGCGTGGGTATGCCGAGCCAATACTCATCGCAAGGTTCGATTGATGATGCACAGCAGTTGGCAGCCAATCTGGGGATTGCGTTCGAGATGCTGCCGATCCAACCAATTTTTGAGGCGAGCAAGACCACACTGACGCCACTGTTTACAGGACTGCCTGCGGATACGACCGAAGAGAATCTGCAATCGCGCATTCGCGGTATCCTGCTAATGGCTCTTTCGAATAAACTGTCCGCACTGGTGCTGACGACGGGGAACAAGTCCGAAATGTCTGTGGGCTATTGCACTTTGTACGGAGACATGGTGGGCGCGCTGGCTGTAATTGGTGACGTGTTCAAGACGACGGTCTACCGGCTGAGTCGCTTTGTGAATCGCGAGCGTGAAATCATTCCAGAGAACACGCTGACCAAAGCTCCATCGGCTGAGTTGCGGCCCGACCAGAAGGACACGGACTCGCTGCCACCCTATGATGTGCTGGACCCTATTTTGGAAGCGTACGTGGAGCACTATTTGGGCGTGGAAGGTATTGCCGCCGAGCAGGGGCAGAGTTTGGAGTTGGTGCGTAGAGTGGTGCAACTTGTGGAGAGAAGCGAGTACAAGCGCCAACAGGCCGCGCCAGTGTTGAAGGTGACGCAAAAGTCATTTGGGATTGGACGAAGGTTCCCAATTGCAGTGAAGGTGCAGGTTTAACTTATGAGGGTAAAAACCATGAAAATGAAATTGTTCAGTGCTGTACTTTTCGCCGGCTTTGGCAGCACCGCATTTGCGGTGGGTCAAGCGGCTCCCCCGGCTGCTCCGCAGCCATCCGCGCAGGCAAGACCAACTCTGCAATTGAAGACGCCGGGACAGCCGCTTGCACCGGTCGCGCCGGTCAAGTTTCCCGCCGTCGATCCGAGTGCATTCACGGCGACGACGCCATCCGTGAGCGCGGTGAACGCGTTCCTGAAGCAGATTTGGGGCTATGATCCGAGCCGTAAATGGCAGGTACAGGCGATTCAGAAAACGGATGCGCCCGGCGTGAGCAACGTTTTGGTTTTGGTGGCCGAGGATGGCGTGAGCCGTCAGCCGGGCCAGACGACATTTTTTGTGCTGCCCGACGGCCAGCACGCCATTGCCGGCAATGAAGTGATGCCGTTTGGCACGGATCCCTATGGCGTGAATCGGCAAAAGCTGATCGCAGGGGCGAATGGTCCCTCGCGTGGTGCGGATGGAAAGAGTTTACTGCTGGTGGAGTTTGCTGATCTGCAATGTCCGCATTGCAAAGAGGCCGAGGCCACCATGGATCGCCTGGCGCAGGACTTTCCGAATGCGCAAATGGTCTTTGAGAACTTTCCTTTGACGCAGATTCATCCGTCAGCGGAAAAAGCAGCGGAGTATGGCGTCTGCGTGGCGCAACTGAAGGGCAATGCAGCCTTCTTCCAATATGTGCAGGCCGTCTTTGACAATCAAGCCAAGCTGACGCCAGATGCGACGGAGCAGACCTTGTCCGATGCAGCCACCAAAGCAGGCGTGGATGCGGCAGCAGAGAAGAAGTGCGTGTCCGACTCTGCGACCAAGGCCGCCGTGGCGGCCAGCTTGAAGCTGGGCTATGACGTGGGCGTGAACCAAACACCAATGCTGTTTGTGAATGGACGTCCGCTGCCGGTCAACGCGCTGCCGTACAACGTACTGAAGCAGATCGTTACGTTTGCCGCAGCACAAAAATAGCAGGCACGGTTGCGACACAAAGAGGAGACGCTGCGGCGTCTCCTCTTTGTGTTTTATGCGGAGATAAAGCAGATGCCTCGACTGCGGCTGCTGATGCAGCCTTCGCTCGGAATGACAATGTCTTCGGGAATGCCCTCTCGACAGACATACTGTCATCCCGACCGAAGTCTGGCGTAGACGGACGTAGTGGAGGGATCTGCGGTTGGTGTGCTAGCGCTGCACAGGCGGGACGGACATCATGGTATTGGAGACCTCATTGGGAATGGAGCGCACGATGTGTGGTGTGAGGACGACGACCAGATCGCCAACGGTGGTTTGCGGATTGTTCGTTGCCGTCCAGGACATGCCAGGTAATTCGCTAATGCCGGGAATGCCGGTGAGCACATTTTCCTCTTGCCGCGTCATGCTGCTGACAAGCAGGGCGCTTTCGCCGTCGAGCAAATCGACGTTGGTGGCGAAGGCGCGGCTGTTCAAGATGGGAATGCCGTTGAGGGAGCTACCGCCGAGGGCCTCAATCTTCGTATCCAATTGTAGAAAGACATGGCCGTTGCGTTGAATTTGCGGCAGTGCTTTTAGCGTGAGGCCGAGATTTTCGTATTGCACCTGCGGCGCTTGAGCCAAGGCGTCGATGCCACTGAGCGCCGAGTTGGCTCCCAACCCTGCGAATCCGCCCAAGCCCAGAGCGCCTGCCAAGGCTGGCGGCAAGTTGGATCCCGTCGTTCCTGACGAGTAGCTGGCGGTGATGATGGGGTAGCGTGAACCAAACAAAAATGAGGCCTTTTCCGCATTGTTCGCGCGCAGTTGTACATGGTCGAGCTGCTTGGCGGTCGAAGTGTTCAGCGATGCATTCAACGTGGCTGAGCCGAAGGTGACGCCGGTGAGTGTAAGCCCATTGCCGAAGAGCGCGAAGGGTTGGCTCAAAATGGAGCCGCTGGCTAGACCGTAGTAAACCAACAAGGCAGCGATGGCGACGTAATCGCCTGGACTGACAAGGCCGCTGGTGATGAGCTGGCTGATGAGGCTTTGATTCTGGCTGATCAGGTTTTGGATCTCTGAGGGCACGTTGAAGATGGTGAACTGCTGTGGCAGTTGCATGCCGATGTTCAACGAGCGATTATCGTTCACCTGATAGACGCGAACGTCGAGCAATACCTCGGGTGCGCTGCCGTACAGACCATCCACGGTGCGATTGATGGCCTGTACCGCAGCGGCGGGTGCGCGCAGTGTGATGGTGTCATTCTCTTGCCGGAAGGAGATTTGTTTGATGCCAAAGACATTTTTAATCATGTTGGAGGCATCGATCATCTCCATAGGAGAGAGGCCGGGCAGATAGATGTTTTCCAGCAGCAGATGCTCATATTGCTTGCGAAATTCCTTGGTATCACGAACGATCAATGCATGTTTTTCATCGAGCGGAACCGCGAAGGTATTGGTGATGAGCTGTACGGCTGTGGCGGTTTCGGCAAAGCTGGCATGATCGATGTCCAAACGAACGCTGGTGTCTTTGACGGAATCCTCAAACTGCACATCCAAGCCATAGCTTTTGTAAACGTAGCGGATCAAGCTCTTGCTGAAGTCGCGGAAGTGAAAGCTGTGAAGCTCCGGGCTGGGAAGCAGTTGCAGAGAGCCGTTGTCCAGCACGGGCCGCGCGTCCGCGTGGGCGGTAGCCATGTGTGGAGGGGACATGGCCTGGCTCAAAATTTGCAGATGCTCCCGCACAAAAGGATTGCCGGGATCGATGTCTTGCGCCTGCTGGAGCAGGTTGAGTGCGGCGCTGGTGTTTTGCGTGTCTTGCAGTTTGCTGGAGCGCTGCAACAATGTGGCAACGTAGCGTTGGCGCGCGATTTCCTTGCCAGCCAGATAATTTAACGCATCGGGATCCAGATGATGCGCCTCCGAATACAGTTGAAAGGCGAGCTGGGCATCGTTCTTTCGCATGGCCCGTTGGGCGCGTTCTGCGTCTTTGTGTGCGCGACGTTTTTGCCGGGCCGTGGGTGTGTGTGGGCGCGCGGCTTTTGGCGGCGCGGTGCTCAGCGCATCCTGTGCCAAGAGCGGCAGAGTTTCCGGGCCAATGCAGAAGAGCACGATGAGCACGGCGGTAATGGCTTCGCGCAATGCGCTGGCGCAGAGGTGCTGCATGTGTCGGGTGTGAACGTGCACGGGGTTGGAGGATTTGTGCTGCATTCCGCCTATGCCGAGTGCGCCACGCCAGCAGTGGCCATGCGCTCCAGCAAGCTGGCGGTTAAGTACTCCGGGCCATGCTGTTGCAATTGCTCCGGGGTGTAGACTCCGGTGGCAACGGCTAACACGGGCAGGGAATTGGCGTGGGCTGCGGCGATGTCCGCGGGTGTGTCGCCGACAACGCAGATGCGGGCCTGTGCACCGGCCAGTGCGCGTGCTTGGGCCGCGCCATGGGCTAGAATGGCTGCGCGTTGCGACTGCGTGTCACAAAATGCGCCGAATTGGAAGTAGTCGCGCTGTCCACAAACCTCCAACTTGAGCCAGCCGATGGACTCCACATTGCCGGTGCCAATGCCGAGGAGTTTGCCGTTGCGCTGCAAATGTTCCAAAGTCGCAAAGACGCCGGGAGTGGGCTGGACCACCAGTGCGTGCTTGCGCGCGTATACGATGCGCTGCATGGCGTCGAGAATTTGTGGGATCAAGAGGCGCGCGTCCGAGGGAGCGATGGCATGACGGCGCAGCATCTGCTGCAAAATCGCCGTATCCGTATTGCCGTGGAGCATGATGCCATCGAGAGTACTTCGCTCGCCAGTGATGGCTTGGAACGCCTCGGCAAAGGATGCGAAGTGAATACGATCTTGGCAGCGAAGTAGTGTGCCGTCAATGTCAAAAAGATAAGCGTCGTAGCCATCCCATGCGGGCAGCGGCGCGGTGCGAGCGGAGGCAGATGCGGGAACCGAAGCCGCTGAAGCGGAGCCGGAGGGATGTCCATCCGCAAACGTTGTGCTTGTGTCCATGACGATTGCGTTGCTACCGTTCCAGTTTACCGCGAACGAACCATGCGTAGCGAATGCATGGCCGCCGATTCACTGCGTGCCGGGCGCTTCAGCCCCAGGCGAATTTGTGAAGGGTCCAGATTCAACTCTGCCATCATGCGGCTGAGAGTGTTGCGGTGCACACCCAATTCGCGCGCCGCCTTGCACTGGTTGCCTTTGTGGTTCGCCAGCACTTCTTGTATGTAGCGCCGACGAAACTCACGCACAGCCTCTTCATAGGGAATGCTGCTGGCGTACATTTGAATCACCAGACTGTCCAATTCGTGTTTCACGCTGACCTCATCAGGCTCGGAAGCGAAGGTTGCCTTATTTCAATTCGAACGACAGGGATCAATTGGAGACAGGTTCCATTGTATCCATGAAAATCGCCTTTGGGTGCTCCAAAAAAGTAATGCCCAACAGTACCTTTTCCTTAAATGCAGCCGGGGCCTGCGCGGACAAAAAGCCTGCTCCTGGCAAAAAATAGGGAACCAGGCGGGAGTCTTGCAGCCACGGCGCGCCGGGTCGAAACGCGGCCAGCGCGATGAGCGCCACCATCACCAGCAGGCAGCCACGCACGAAGCCAAAGCCTGCGCCCAAGATGCCATCGGCCCACCCCAGCCCGATGAACTGCACCGCCTCACTGAGCGCACTGCCGATGAGTCCGGCGACTAACATGATTCCCAGCGCGATGCACAAAAACGCCAGCGCCTCTGCCATGTCCGGCGAGTGCATCCAGCGGGACAGCGGAACGGCTAGCACCATATAGTGTCGGGAGGCCAGCAACAGACCGATGACCAGACCGGCCAGAGCAAACAACTCACGCACCAGTCCTTGGCGGATGGCCGCGACTGTCGAAAAAATCACGATGCACAATATGGCTACGTCAACGAGCTTCATGGATAGTGTTGCTCCAGCGTCTGCCTGCCGGTGATGCGCCGGAAGGCTTCCATATATTTCTCGCGTGTGTGCAGGACGACATCGTCAGGCAGCGCGGGAGCGGGTGCCTGCTTGTTCCAGCGAATGCTCTCAAGATAGTCCCGAACGAACTGTTTGTCGAAGGAAATTTGTGGTCCACCGGAAGTGTAGGAATCCTTAGGCCAGTAGCGCGAGGAGTCTGGCGTAAGCACTTCGTCAGCCAAGATAATTTTCCCCTGCACGCGGCCAAATTCGAACTTGGTGTCGGCCAGAATCATGCCGCAGCTCTCAGCGTGTGCAGCGGCGCGGCGATAGATTTCCAAGGTCAAATCGCGTAGGCGCTCGGCGTCGGCCTGGCCGATCTGCGCGGCCATCGCTGCAAAGGAAATGTTGATGTCATGCTCGCCGTCGGGGCTTTTGCTGGCGGGCGTAAAGATTGGATTGGGCAAACGGTCGGATTCCTTGAGTCCACCGGGCAGGCGGATGCCGCAGACCGTGCCCGATGCCTGATACTCCTTCCACCCAGAGCCGGAAAGATAGCCGCGCGCAACACACTCGACGGGAAACATCTGTGCGCGCTGCACCAGCATGGAGCGGCCATCGAGTTGCGCGGCGTAAGGAGTCAATTCGGCTGGATAGTGGGCCACGTCGGCAGTGAGCAGATGGTTGGGCAGCAGGTCGCGCAGGAAGTCGAACCAGAAGAGGGAAATCTGCGTCAGGATTTTTCCCTTGTCCGGGATGCCGGAGCCGAGCACGTGATCAAAGGCCGAGATGCGGTCGGTGGCGACAAAGAGCAGGGAATCGCCAACCGAATACAGGTCGCGCACCTTGCCGCGTGCATGCAGGCGCAGTCCGGCGAAGTCCGTGATTTTGAGTGTTTCGAGCAAGGAAAACTGCCTCACTGGTTGGGAGTTCGAGCGGAACGAATCTTGATTGTCTGCCGTCGCCGGGGCTTTGTCAATGTGAAAGAGTGCAGGCAATTTTGCGCGGCCTGTTCTGCATGACAAGGCGAAGCAGCGCCTTACGCGCTTACCAATTCCCGCTGCTCGGCGCGGGAGCGGTCGTGTCCGCCCAAGCGCACAGAGACCACCTTCGAGACGCCCGGCTCCTGCATGGTGACGCCGAAGATGGTCTCGGCGGATTGCATCATGCGCTTACTGTGCGTGATGACGATGAAGTGCGTCTTGTCGCTCAGGCCCTTGAGCATGGCAGCCAAGCGACCCACGTTGGCTTCGTCGAGTGGGGAATCCACTTCGTCCAATAGACAGAAGGGGCTGGGCTGA
>JAJZCX010000046.1 GCA_021851625.1 Acidobacteriota bacterium
ACGGCCTCTGGTGTTTTGGGGAAACGCTGGATCAGCGCGTGGAATTGGTGAATGGCCGCGTCCCGCTTGCCGAGCGCCAGCAGGCACTGGCCCTGGCGCAGCATGGCTGCCGGGGCTTTGCTGTTGCCGGGGTATTGCAGCAGCAGGGAACTGTAGGCTTCGATCGCGTTTTGATAGCTGCCTTGGCGGTAGGCAATCTCCGCCTGATAGAAGAGAGCGTTGCCGGCTAGATCATTTTGCGGATAGTACTTGAGCACGTCGCCGAATTCCTGGCTGGCCAGGTTGTACTTGGCGGCGTTGTAGTCGCCGAGCGCCGATTGATACAACTGGTCGAGCGGCGGAGCCTGGGGAGCCGGGGGATTGGCGCTGCCAGCATTCGATGCGTCTTGAGACGCGGGTGCGCCTGCATTGGCGGCTTGGCCTGCTTGTAAGGATTGCTGCTGCTGTTGCAGTCCGTCGAGGGTCTTCTGCACCTTGTCTAGGCGGGCGCGGAACTCGTCAATCGAATCGTTGAGTGACTGCATCTGGCCGGAGATCTGGTCGATCTTGCCGCCGCTCGACTCTTGCACAGACTGCATGGATTTTTGCATGGCATCCACTTGCGCAGCCATCTTGGCCACGCTGGCGTTGGATTGCTGCACCATGTTGGTGAGCACACCCATGTGCTCCTCTTGCGACTGCTGGATAGTGAGCAGCATGGACTGCAACTGTTGCACTTCGGTTTGCAACTCGATGATGTCTTTGTTGGTGGCGCTGGCTGGTTGCGCGGGCAGCAAGAGAGCGGCTGCTGTGAGCAGGCCGAGGGCAACGGCCATGGGGCGCGGGCTGGATGCGAAGGTGCGATGCGCGAAGCGGGAGACGAAGGACATACAGCGGTGCCTCATGGAGTTTGGAATACAGCGCCGCCGGTTTGCAGCGCACAAACACTACAGAAAAGTGTACGGCAGCATGACGGATTGCGCCATGCTGCCGTAGTGTGTCGTACGTGGACTACTGGTCGAGGGAGAACTGCGCGCGACGATTCTGCTGCCAGCACGATTCCTTGTGCTCGGTGCAGAACGGCTTCTCCTTGCCGTAGCTGATGGTGCGCAGGCGGCTGCCATCGATTCCAGCCTTGACCAGCGCATCCTTGGCTGCATCGGCACGCTTCTGGCCGAGAGCCAAGTTGTACTCTTCAGATCCGCGCTCATCGCAGTAGCCAGCCACGAGGACCTTCAGGTCCGCGTGCGACTGCAGGAAGGAAACGGAATCCGTCAGGGTCTGTTGACCATCGGAGCTGATCTTGTAGCTGTCAAAAGCGTAGAAAACTGGCTTGACGTTCTGCTCAAAGATCGACTCGGTCATGGCCGGCGGCGGCGGCGGTGGCGGTGGTGGTGGTGGCGGCGGTGCGGTCACCGTAACCGTGGCCGTAGCATCGGCGGAGCCGCCATCGCCACGAGCAATCAGGTGATAGGTCGTGGTCGTTGTTGGGCTGACGCTCTGCGAGCCGCTGGCGCTGGAATAGCCGACGCCTTCGATGGTGATGCTGGAGGCATTGGTCGTGCTCCAAGTCAGAGTTGAGCTTTGTCCGCTCTGAATGGAGGTTGGATTGGCTGACAGCGTGGCCGTAGGCGCAGCCGGTGGTGGCGGCGGTGGTGGCGGCGGTGGCGGAGCCACCTTCTTCTGACATCCAGCGGCCAACAGCAAAGCTGCTGTCATAGCGGACGCCATGAATACTGAGGTTTTACGACGGGCGTTCATGCAATTCCTCCTTCAGGGTTGTACTTCTTGTTTTGAGAAAAAAGTGATACGTCGAGCGGCATTACTTCCAACTCCAATTCGGCATAGAGTTGCTACCGTCGGAGGTCAGGGCATGTTGCCCGGTTCCGTCGGCCAGCATAGTCCAGATCTGCCGCTGACCATGCTGTGAGTTCTGGAAGGCGATGTGGCGGCCATCCGGAGACCATGTGGGAAAATCGTTGCGGCCAATGTCATGGGTCAACTGTATCCAGCGCTTGCTGGCAATGTCCATAACATAAATATCCTGTCCGCCGGGAGCGCCGGGGCCATAGCTGCGATCCCAAGCAAAGGTCAGAAACTGTCCGTTGGGCGACCACGAGGGTGACGTGGCATAGCCGCCGTCGGTCATGCGCTGTACGTTGGTGCCGTCGCCATCCATGATGTAAAGCTGTGGCAGACCGGTGCGTCCGCTGATCCAGGCAATTTGCGTGCCCGTGCGCGGATTCCAGACTGGCGAAACATCCGGCCCTTCAAACGAGGTAATTTTATGCGCTCCGTAGCCGCTGGCGGCGCAGATCCAAATCTCCGGGTCGCCGGTACGCGCCGAGGAAAAGGCGAGCGAGTTTCCATCGGGCGACCAGGCTGGAGAAAGATCGGAACCCGATCCGGGGAAGTGCACCATCCGGTTCAAATCCATCGAGTACATGCGAATGTCCCAGCCGTGCTTGTCGAGCGCGGCAAAGGCCAAGCGGTGGCCATCGGGCGAGATGCGCGGCGAGAGCGAAATCAGACCAAGGTGCGTGACCTGCTTCTGGTTGGCTCCGTCGTAGTCCATTTGCCAGATTTCGCGGCTGCCCGATCGATCGGAGACGAAGTAGAGCTTGCTTTCGGCGATGCCAGGGATGCCGCCGCCCAAGCGGCTGATGATGGCGTCGGCAAACTCATGCGCGATGTGGCGCGCAGCGTCGGTGCTGTCAGTTTCGTTGTACTGCTGGGCCAGCACCTGCGGCGTTTGCTTGTTCTGCGTGTCGTACAGCCAGCCAGTGACGGAGATGTGTCCGCCGGAGACGGCCAGCGTGCCAAAGGCGACCATGGCCGCGTTGGCCGGGGGCAGGCTCCACTGCGTCAGAACGATTTCTTGCGGCGAGGCGGGTGCAACCGAAGGAGCCATGCTCTTCGAAACCAAGTCGAAGATGCCTGCGTTCATCAGGTCAGAGAACAGTGTGGCGTCAAAGACCTGCTTGTCGCCAGAGCCTTGGGAGGGATCGAAGCTGGAAAGATGAAAGTCGGCAGTGGCCAAACGGATTTTTTGTGCGCCGAGATTGGTGCCGGTGTGCACCCAATCCTGAGCAGGAGCGTAGGCAGGAAGTGCCAAGAGAAGAAGCGCGCTCAAGATGGATACGTAATGAGATTGGAATCGAGACTGGGTCCGCTGCCAACCTGTCATAGTTTCTCCCACAATCCAACCGCCAATCACTGACCGGATTCCGCCACAGCGCCGGTGCGCTGGACAGGAACCCATCTATGGAATCATACCGGACAGAGAAAAAACTGCAAACAATACACTTGCGCAAGACTTCACTTGGGATCAACGACGAGTGGTCTCGTCGTAAGTAAAAGTATACGCGACAGAAACGGAATTGCCAGCATAGGCATCCGGCAGCGGGCCAAAGGAGTCCACGCGCTCGACGGCCTGGACCGCAGAAAGGTCCAGAGAAGGCACGCCGCTGGACTGTTGCAGGCGCGCATCGCTGACCGAGCCATCGCGGTGTACGGTGAAGCTGACGATCACCGAGTGCCCCATCGAGGCCTGCGGATCGGCAAGCTGACTATACCAATCCTGTGCGACTTTGCGCTTGATCACGTCCACATACCAGCCGAAGCGCGCGCCGAAATCGCCGTTCTGCACGACCACGTTGTGCGTGCTGGCGGCTTGCGCGTTCATGGGAATGCTGGAGGGAGCCGACTCGCCGTAGAGATGGTTCTGTTGCGTGGGCTGCGGGTGGAGCGGTGGTTTCTGGTTTTGCGTCTGTGGTGCGGTTTTTACTTTGGGTAGCGGTGCAGCGATGGGAATCGCATCGGGCGTGGGAGCGGCCACAGTCTTTTGTTCGGGCAGCAGCGGCGCTGGGCTGGGGTTCTGCGTGGCCAGCACATTGTCATTGGGATTTTGCACTGTGGGCAACGGCAGCGAGGGAGCGCTGGAAACCAACGAGGCGGCAATCGCGTCGCCGCTGCTGACGGCTCCCCACGTGTTGGTATGCAGATTGGCAAAGAGCGCGTAGGCGGCCAGTCCGCCGCCAATTGCCAGATGCAGCAGTGCAGAACTGAACCACGAGCCTGCGATCGGCTCTTGCATGGCTGCGATTCTGCTGCGACGTGCCATCGATGTTTTCCGCCGGGGCTGCAAAGTTAGTTGGATGCTCCGCTGTGAATGGGCTGCGTGACGATGCTGACGTTGGTAATGCCCGCCTGCTTGACCGCATCCATGACAGAAGCAAATGCGCCAAAGGGAACGTGCTCATCGGCGCGCAAATAGATGATGGCGTGCGCCGGGTCTGCGGTGTGTTGGGCCAGCAGCGTGGGCAGATCATTCAGGTTCACCGGCTTGTCGTCCAGGTAGACCTGCTGTTTGCTGTCGATGGTGACCGTGCGACGCTGCTGCGTAATTTGTTTCACTGTGCGCGTTTTGGGCACGGAGACTTCAATGCCGGATTGCAGCACGGGCGCGGTGATCATAAAGATGACCAACAGCACCAGCACCACGTCCACGAGCGGCGTGATGTTGATGTCGGCCAGCGCAGTCTGCGTGCGCCCGTTGCTAGCGGTGAAGGCCACGCGGAACCTCCCGCTGTCGTGCATAGGCTTCGCCAGCGGTGCTGACGGGCGCGGCGGCTTGGATTTCGTCGATGCTGGTCAGCAGTTCGCGCGCAAAGCTGTCCATTTGTCCGGCGACTTCGCGCAGGCGAGTGTTGAACTGGTTGTAGCCGATGACAGCCGGGATGGCGACGAACAGACCGGCTGCTGTGGTGATGAGCGCTTCAGAAATTCCGGGAGCCACGGCGCGCAGCGTGGCTTCGCCAGATGCGCCGAGTCCGTGGAAGGCATCCACAATGCCCATGATGGTGCCGAAGAGGCCGATGAAGGGCGCGGTGGCTCCGATGGTTGCCAGCCAACTCATGCGGCGTTCCAGCACGGTGAGTGCCTCACTGCTGGCGTTCTGCGCCGCTCGCTCCAGCGCACTCATGCTGCGAATCTGGCCAGTGGATTCCATCTGGCGACGGTACTCGTCGTAGACGCCGTCAAAGACGGGCACCAGCGGGCTGGGTTTGAACTGCTCGCTGACTGTGGCGATCTCTTGCAGGCGTGTGGCCTTGCGAAAGGCGCGCAGGAAGCGCTGCGTCTGCGCACTGACCCTGCGCAGGCGCGACCATTTGCCCAGCAGAATGCTCCAACTGTGCAAGCTGGCCAGTAGCAACAGGCCGAGCACGGCCAGCGCCACCGGGCCGCTGTTGCGCAGCATGTCCAAGAGAGCGCTGTTGCTGCCCAAGCTGCCCAAGTTGAGCGGGTTGGATGCGGGCGCGGCGGCCTGCTGTGGAACATTCTGCAATTGCAGCAGGAACAAAGCGAGATGTGGAAGAGGGTTCACCATCGGTTTTAGTGTACAGGCGCGCGGTACGGCTACCAAACGGAATTTGCGCGCTATCAGCAGAGTAGGCGAGAGGCAGGTGGGATTCGTGGTATGCTGCGCACGTCTTCTCCTGTGGCAACGGCGGCACGCAAGGCGCAGTGTGCGCGGGAGGGTGGGGAATCGATGCTGCTCGAATTACGCGCGGAAAATTACGTGGTGGTCGATCAGGCGCACGCTGCCTTTGGCCCAGGCTTGAATTTGCTGACCGGCGAGACCGGCGCGGGCAAGTCGATCTTGATTGATGCGCTGGCGCTGCTGCTGGGCGAAAAGGCATCGGCGGACGTGGTGCGCCACGGTGCGGACAAGGCGGTGCTGACGGCGGTCTTTGAAGCCACGCCCGGAGCACTGGCCGTGCTGGAGTCGAACGGCATTGACGCGACAGAAGACGGCCACAGTGATGGCATCATTTTGAGGCGCGAGATTCTGGCCAACGGCAAGGGGCGCGTCTTTGTGAACAACCAGCCGGCCACGGTGGGTGCCTTGCGCGCGCTAGCACCGGAGTTGGCGCTAGTGCACGCGCAGAGCGACTCCCTGCGTGCCTTTGACGCTGCACAACAGCGCACGCTGCTCGACCGCAGCGCGGGCATCCAGACCGAGGCCGTGGCCGCTGCCTATGCCGATTGGTCGCAGATACGCGGCAGGCTGTACGCGCTGGAGCATGAGGAGCAGGATCGGCTGCGCATGGCCGACTTGTGGAGCTTTCAGAAGCGCGAAATTGACCAGGCGCAACCGGTGCCGGGTGAAGATGCCACGCTGGAAGCCGAGAAGCTGTTGCTGGCCAACGCGGAGAAGATTTATACCGCGGCGATGAGTGCGCACGACGTGCTGTATGAGTCGGCCACATCGGCGGAGACGGCTCTGCGCGCGGGTTTGAAGTACATCGAGGAACTGGCCCGGTATGACGCGCGTTGGGAGGAGTGCGTGCAGCAGTTGGCCGCCGCGCGCGCCACGGTGAGCGATTTGGGCGTGCAGGCGCGCGACTTTGCCGAGCGCACGCAGGCTTCGCCAGAGCGGCTGGCCGAGATTGAAGATCGGCTGGCGCTGCTGGACCGGCTGAAGCGCAAGTATGGCGCGACGCTGGAGGCGATTCTTGCCTATGGCGAAGAGGTGAGCGGCAAGCTGGACGAGATTGAAAACCGCGATCAGATTTTGGTGGAACTGCGCGCGCAACTGGCTCAGGCAGCGGAGCGGTATCGCGCAGCGGCGCAGGCTCTGACGCAGCAGCGCACGGCGGCGGCTACGCAACTGGCCAAACGCGCAGAGGCCGAGATCAACGACCTGGCCATGAAGGCGCGCTTTGCCATTGCCGTGACGCCGGATGCTGAGGAGTCTGAGTGGACGGCGCACGGCTGGGATGCGGTTGAGTGCCGCATTGCCACCAACGCGGGCGAGCCGTTGCAGCCGCTGGACCAAATCGCATCGGGCGGAGAAATGTCGCGCGTGCTGCTGGCGTTGAAGGTAAGCGTGGAGGAGAGCGCCACCGGCAAAGGCAAAAAGAGGACGCAGTTGCCGCGTACGCTCATCTTTGACGAGATCGACATTGGCATCGGGGGCCGCGCGGCAGAGGCCGTCGGACGCAAGCTAAAGACGCTGGCGCGTGCGCAGCAGGTGCTCTGCATTACCCACTTGCCACAGATCGCCGCCTTTGCAGATCAGCATTTTTTGATCGAGAAAAAAGAGCGCTCCGGGCGCACGCACACTTCAATTCGGCAGTTGGATGAGGCCGAGCGCAAGCAGGAAGTGGCCCGCATGTTGAGCGGTGCCAAACTGACAGAAACCTCCCTGCAACACGCCGAGCAACTGCTCTCCTCCAGCCGGTAAGGTGGAGTAGGTTGAGGCAGGTGGCAGTGGGAGTAACATACGAAAATATCTTAGGATGTGAGAAAGAGTGATCCCTGCTTCTCAATACCAACGTACCCTTCGAGGGTATCCAGAATTTTACATGCTGGAATGCGTCCAAGCTCCTTCGGTTCGACCTTATGTAAGCCTCCGCCATACACTCTGCCTTCTGATTGGATATGTGAAGGCGTGATGAGTTGTAATGCATTGAATATTAGCTTTTCCATTTCAGGATGATTATTGAGCGCGGTTAACAAGGGACCTTTTGGGTAGAGCATGAGGTAGACATTATGGGCGGTTGCCTGTGAACGATTCCAAATAAAACGGAACGGATGCTTGCCATTGCGGACGCGTCCCATGTAAGTGCATAAAAACGGTGCTGGTGGACGCAACTCTTGCGAATACCACGGAGCGCGATGGCTAACAATGTATGACCTAGTTATCTCTTCCTCGTGTCCTCTCTGGATATACTCGTGGAAACGGGGCCAAAGGGTCTTTATGGTTTCCTCTGACACACTGCAATCAAGCAAGTAAATACGCGGCGTTATTACTGGATCACCATTAGGATGCGCGTCGATAATATTGGCCGATATATGGCGCGGTCCTGGCAAAATTGGCCTTAGGAATTGCTTTGGGATTTCCCATGTTTCGATTTGTTCTGCGTTCAAGATAAAAAAACGGTTTGAGCCAGTAGCAATGCCACGTTTAATGAAAAAAAGGTCACTTAGCGTTAGCTCGCACTTAGTTTCAACCTTCGTTTGTTCGGGAAAGCGCGTCCACTTTTGGGAGGCGCGGAGCGTGTCTATTGGGACAAGGGTCTTCTGCCTTGGGCGCTCAATTTTCCCAGAAAATGAGAATAAAGCATGGTGCCCAGCGGGCGGAGACACCTTACGGAAGACCACAACCGCTGAAGATACGAGTGCATCTGGGAATTGAACTTCGGTTGGACAGAAACGGTGGATGTGTAGTAGCGTCACGTGCTCGGTGAGGTATCGGCGAATGATTGCGCCGTAATTAACATCCATAAATTCAGAGGGTATGAGCCATATGGCGAGTCCATTCTCCTCCATCCAGTCATGACACAGAAGCAAAAAGTAACAATAAAGCCCAGCGAGGCCGCTAGTTTTTAACAGCAATGAGTGCGCGATCTTGTTTTTTAAGCGCTCCTTTTCACGGATGCTCAAATGATGATGCCGTACATAAGGAGGATTGGTGAGTACCAGATTGAAGCGCTGCTCAGGCGGCTCCTGCTTGGTGAAGTCTCCCCGAATGATCTGAAGACTGCTGTTGCCCCAGAGTTTCTCGGCTGTTTCTGCAAAGAGAGGATCCAGCTCGACGCCGACAGCGGCATCAATCGCCTGCCCGGAAACGGCCTGGGAAAGCGCGGAAAAGAAGGCCCCGGTACCGATGGCAGGATCAAGGAACCTGATCGGGACCTCCCCTAGGATATGCTG
>JAJZCX010000047.1 GCA_021851625.1 Acidobacteriota bacterium
GCGGGCAGCGGACCGGAGTTGCCAATGCAGGTGGTGCAGCCATAGCCGACGATGTGAAAGCGCAGCTTCTCCAGATACGACAGCAGGCCAGACTTTTCGTAGTAATCCTTCACCACGCGCGAGCCGGGAGCAAGCGAAGTCTTCACCCACGGCGGCACGGCCAATCCTTTTTCGACAGCCTTCTTCGCCAACAAGCCAGCGGCCAGCATCACGGAAGGATTGGATGTATTCGTGCAGCTTGTGATCGCCGCAATCACAACCGAACCGTGGTCGAGATACTTGTCCACGGACACGCCAAAGCGATGTTCAATCGTCTCGGCAGCCACCGGCTCCGGCGTGCCCTTACCATTTCCATTCGCAGAAGAATGTCCGCCCTCGCCATTCCAGCGCTCCACCTGACGCGCAGCACTCTTGTTCGCGTTCGGCCCCAACAGGCTGGGCAATTGTTTTTGAAAGCTGCCTGCTGCCTCGCGCAACAGCACGCGATCCTGCGGACGCTTTGGCCCGGCCACGCTCGGCTCTACCGTCGCCAGGTCGAGCGACAAGTTTGCCGAGTACTGCGCCTCTGGCGCATTCGCCTTATGGAAGAGTCCCTGCGCCTTGTAATACGTCTCAACCAGAGCGATCTGTTCCTCGCTGCGACCCGTGAGGCGCAGATAATTTAGCGTCTCCACATCCACGGGGAAGATGCCGCAGGTTGCGCCGTACTCTGGCGCCATGTTGGCAATCGTCGCGCGATCGGCCAAAGAGAGCGCGCTGATGCCCGCGCCGTAAAACTCCACAAACTTGCCGACTACGCCGAACTTGCGCAGCATCTCGGTCACGGTCAGCACCAAGTCCGTGGCCGTCGCGCCTTCGCGCAGCTTGCCTGTCAGCTTGAAGCCCACCACCTGCGGCACCAGCATGGAAACTGGCTGGCCCAGCATCGCCGCCTCAGCCTCAATGCCGCCCACGCCCCAGCCCAGTACGCCCAGGCCATTGATCATCGTTGTGTGCGAATCGGTACCGACGAGCGTGTCGGGATACGCGCGTACAACGCCGTTTGCATCCGGTTGCGTCGTGAAGACCCCGCGCGCCAGATACTCCAAATTCACCTGATGGCAGATGCCCATGCCCGGCGGCACGGCAGAAAAATTATGGAAGGCCGACTGGCCCCACTTCAAAAATGCGTAGCGCTCGCGGTTGCGTTGAAACTCCAGCATCGTGTTCAAGTCGTAGGCATTGGCCGCGCCATACTCATCCACCTGCACCGAGTGGTCGATGACCAGTTCGGCGGGCTGCAAGGGGTTGATCTTTTCTGGATCGCCGCCCAGCGTGCGCATGGCATCGCGCATCGCGGCCAAATCCACAACTGCGGGCACGCCGGTGAAGTCCTGCATCAACACGCGCGCAGGCATGTAAGCAATTTCGCGCGACGGCTCGGCCTGCGCATCCCACTTGGCCAAAAATTCAATGTCGTCCGCCGTGACGCTCTTGTCGTCTTCGTGGCGCAGCAGGTTCTCCAGCAGTATGCGCAGGGAGTACGGCAGACGCTCCAGCGCAATGCCTTTTTTTGTCAGTGCATCCAGACGGAAAATTTCGTAGGTCTTGTTGCCGCATTGCAACTGCGCGCGGCTGCCAAAGCTGTTCATCGCGGGTCTCCTCGTACTATCGGTGGCGGGGCTGGCTCAAGATGCTGCCCAAAGGGTTCTCTCGTATTTTAGAACGATGGCTTTTTTCTCGTTGCTGTAGGCAGGATCCAAGGGTGTCATTCTGAATGAAGTCCGCCGCTGCGAACGAAGGGAAGAATCCAGAGAGTCATGGCGGAGAATATGGAGCATGGATTCTCTGGATTCTTCCCTTCGACTTCGCTCAGGGCTGGCTCTACGTTGCTCCTCAGAATGACACCCTGGATTCCGCATACAGAATCGATTCCACGTACAGAATCCTTTCGAATGCCGGGTCATTCTAAAAACTGGGACGTTTCATGGAATAGATGCAGCGGGTTCTATCCGCGTTCAGGCTTACCGCGGTGCCAGCGCTTCAAGAAGAAGATTTTCGGCGTGAAGAGCATATCGGTCCGGCAGCCTGTCGCTGCCTGCCTCTATGGTAGCGCCGATGGGGCAAGAATGAAAAGTGGAGGGACTTTTCCCCACACAAGCCAAAAGAGAAAGGCTTGCATGGGCCACCCACGCGCTCTGTGTTTTGGAAAGCACGTTTAAGCGAGTGCTCGTATAACTGTCTGAAGCGACATAACTAACGCAACGTACCCCATAATCGTCAGGGCTTGGGCAACTACACCAATCCACTGACACATCTTCTCTGTGGTTGCTCCTTTTTTCAAGTCCTTGGGTGCTTCCAAGTCACCAGATGGATCGACAGTTAATCCCTCCGTGATACCTGCACTCTGCATCGACATTCCTAACATCAATAGACTACCGTGAATTGACATTCTTTTCGCTGAGCTGGTCATGTGAATCAGTGTTGCAATGTTGAGATGGTTGTGAAGTAAGGACAGCATTATTGATACGATGAATAGCCAACAACCGATGAACAAACTAAGCCCAACTTGATTAAGTGCCTCCTTCGTGATGGCTGCGTGGGAAAGCCCACCTATCACAGTAAACAGCAGTGTCAATGTGGCACCGTTGAGAAGAATCAATTTTTCGTAGAATCCCTGTCGTGCGGCGAATGCTTGAGATGTGATCTCTTGCAGTCCGGTTGTAATTTGTAACAAGAACTTTTCAAACTGCTCCCGAGTGTGGCTCGGCCATTCGTTCAGCTTGTGTGTCTCCTCGTTCATGACTACGCTCCTTATTTGACTTCACATCCAGCGTACTCCTCGGTCACCGGGTGCCGGGTGCCCCATTCAAGCCTTCTTTTGGCTTGAGTGGGAATCGACCAGCCCTATTTTTGTTGACACATTTCCGTATACACAGTATTGTATATACAGATGCACTTTACTTGGGATGAACAGAAGAATCGTGGCAATCGCAAGAAGCACGGCATCGGCTTCGATACGGCGGTAAGAGTGTTTCTCGACCCACTGCACCTGACCCGCATGGATCGGATCACAGACGGCGAAGAGCGCTGGCAAACCATCGGAAGAGTGGAAGGCGTTCTACTGATATTGGTCGCCTACACAGTGGTGGATGAAATCCAAGAAGTCCTACGCATTATTTCGGCACGCAAAGTTACCCGGCAGGAGCAAATCGAATATGAAAAAACTAACAAAGTCTAAATCTGTCGTTTACAAGTTAAATCCGGCGGAACCGCTCACCGCCCGACAGAAGCGCGAGATTCAGGCGCTGGCTGCCTTGCCAGAGGACAAAATCGACGTGTCTGATATTGCCAAGCTCCCGCCGGGTGCATGGAAGAACGCGATGCAGGGAAAGTGGTATCGCCCGGTAAAACAGCCTGTGTCCATCCGTTTGGATGCGGACGTATTAGCGTGGCTGAAGGCGAAGGGTACGGGCTATCAGACGAAGGTAAACATTTTTTTAAGAGAAAAAATGCTGAAGGAAATCAGCAAGTAGCAACATAAAACTACGCCGCCACTCGTACCGCAAGCGGCTTTACCTTCGGGCGTTTCTTTTGCGAGGCTTCCCACAGGTCGCGCTGCATCTGGAGGCGCAACCAGAAATCAGCTTCCGTATGAAAGGCTTCAGCAAGCCGCAGCGCCATATCTGCGGAGATTCCAGCGCGGCCATTTAATACGCGTGAGAGCGTGGGTCGCGTGACTCCCAGATGACGCGCTACTTCTGTAACGGATCGCCCTGCGAGATAGTTGGCCAGTATCTTGCCCGGATGAGCTGGGTTGTGCATCCGCATGGTGGAACTCCCTTCGTTTTAGTAATAATCCTGATAATCGACAAGGATTGCATCCTCGCCCTCAAATGCAAACGTCAGTCGCCAACTTCCATTAACGCTGTCGGCCCAATGACCTGCAAGGTCAGCGGTTAACGGGTGCCACTGCCATCCGGGTACGTTCATCTGCTCTGGCCGAGTGGCGATATTGAGAACTGTTAGCTGCTCGCTGAGCTTCGCAGCATGACGAGGCAGAATTCCTGCCTTCGAGCGGTGCGAAAAAACTTCTCCATGCCCTTGTGTCGGAAACTCCGAATTATGCATCAAAATTGTACGCTGTAACGCTACGGCGCACAAGGCCGGGGACCAGCAGGTCACCGGGTGCCCCATTCAAGCCTTTTTGGCTTGAGTGGGGTCTCACACAGCCGGCGCAATCCAGATGGGGTATAAACACCCGGAATTAAAAATGCCCGCAGTGATGGGGCACCAGCCTGAAATTTTATCGAATAGTTTTAGAAACTCTATGTGGCTTGCCGTGCCGCCAACGCTTCAAAAAGTTGATATGGGCTGTCCAAAACATCGCGCATCCGGCGGGGAAAAACACGCCGTATCTATGTTAGCGCTGGAGTGGCAGGAATGAAAAGCGCTAGGATTGCTGCGTGTGCAAAACGGCCAGTGCCTGCTCCAAACGCACGCCGCGTGAGGCTTTCAGCAGCACGGCATCGCCCGCGCGCAAATGATCCCGCAGCCAAGCACCTGCCTCCTCTGGTGTGTTCAGAAAAATGGCCTCTGCGCCCGATGCTTGCGCGCCAGCAACAATCTCCGCAGCCACACCACGCACGCCCAGCACGATCTGCGCACCGTGCTGCGCTAGGAATACACCGCACTCGTGATGCAATCGCGCAGAGTCCGGCCCCAACTCCAACATCTCCCCCGCAACCACAATATGGCGCTGCGCCGGAATAGCCGCGAGCGTCTCTGCCATCGCTTGGAGCGCAGCCGGGTTGGAGTTATAGCAGTCGTTGAGCAGCATTACACCGCGCCACGTTTCGATTTGCCCACGTTTGTCTGCGGGCTGCAATGCGGCCAGAGCAGCGGCACACTGTTCCAGTGGAATGCCGCAGGCCAAGCCCACTGCGATCGCAGGCAGTACATTCAGCACATTGTGTTTGCCGAGAAGTTGCAGCGTGACCCTGCACTGCTGCTCGCCCACGACCAAGCGAAAGCGCGTGCCTGCGGCGCCGAGAGATTCGATGGCCTCTGCGCGTATATCCGCACAAATGCCGGAGCCGTAATACACAGCCGTGCCCGCAAAGTCCCGGCCAAACTGCGAGACATAGGCATCGTCACAATTCAAAAACGCGCGGCCATGTTGCGGCAGCGCTGCGATCAACTCATATTTGGCACGCGCAATGCCTGCCTGACCATCCGTAAAATTTTCTGCGTGCGCCACGCCAACGTTAGTAACCACGCCCCAATCGGGAATGGCAATCTTTGCCAATGCTGCAATTTCCCCCGCGTTCGACATGCCCATTTCGATCACGGCAATCTCATCCTCTGGTTGCAAGCGCAATAACTGCAACGGCAGACCGTAGCCATTGTTGAGATTTCCTTGTGACTTGAGCACGCGATACTGCGAATAAAGCACCTGCGCGATTGCTTCTTTGGTGGTCGTCTTGCCTGCGCTCCCCGTTACGCCTATGACGCGCTTGCCCCAGTGACGCCGCGCCGTGTGCGCCAATCGCTGCAAGGCTTGCAGCGTGTCATCGACGATGAGCAATCGTTCGCGTTGCGCAGGGATTGTGAATCGCGGCAACTCCGCGCGCGCCACCACAGCGGCCAAGGCCCCCGCATCGAGCGCGGCGGCAACGTAGTCATGCCCGTTGAGTCGCTCGCCGACGACGGCGAAAAACAGATCTCCTGGCTGAAGCGTTCGTGAATCAATCGAGTAGCCTGTTGCAACAAGCTGCGCGGCGTCAACCATCGGCTCCGCGTCCATCCACTGTGCAATTTGTTCGAGCGTCAGGCGCATCGCCGGTTACCTTTCATTTGTCTGGAAATTTTGCAGTGCGGCGCGCGCCACCTCCGCGTCGTCAAAGGGAATTGTACGATCCGCGAAGATTTGCACTTTCTCATGGCCCTTGCCTGCGAGCAGCACCACATCACCCGTACGCGCCAGCGCAACGATATGCGCAATCGCTGTGGCGCGATCTGGAACCACATGAAATTCCGCGCGCGCCTCTCGCAATCCCGGCAGAATTTCTTCGAGAATGCGCAGGGGGTCTTCGCTGCGCGGATTATCACTGGTCACAACAACCACGTCACTTCCCTCCCCTGCCGCGCGGCCCATCTTGGGGCGCTTGCTACGGTCGCGGTCGCCGCCGCAGCCGAAGAGCGTCAATACGCGCCCGCCCTGCTTCTCTGCGAGCGAGCGCGCTAGTTGCGTCAGATTGCGCAGTGCATCGTCGGTGTGCGCGTAATCGATAGCGACGGTAAATGGCTGGCCACAATCCACGGATTGAAAACGTCCGGGCACGGAATGCACCTGCGCAATTCCTTTTTGTATTTGCTCCACAGAAAGACCACGCGCCTGCGCAGCCGCCACCGCCGCCAGCAGGTTGAACACATTCACCTCGCCAATCAACTGCGTCTGCACCGGAAGGATTCCATCCGGCGTGAACAAATCAAAGCACGCGCTCGTGGCTGCATACACAATGTTGGTTGCGTGGTACGAGCCATGATCGAGCGCGAAATCCAACACCTGCGCGCCTGCTTGTTGGGCTAGTTGCGCAATACGTTTTCCATAAGCATCCGAGGTGTTCACGACGGCGATGCGTGGCGCAGACGTGCCGGTTCCCTCGCCGGTGAAGAGCTTGGCTTTGGCTTGAAAATACGACTCCATATCGCCGTGGTAATCCAAGTGATCCTGCGTGAGGTTGGTGAAGATGGCCACGTCGTAAGGCAGTCCCCAAACGCGCCCTTGATCGAGCGCGTGCGAGGAGACCTCCATGACGGCCTCGGTCGCCTCCAGCGTAACTCCCTGTGCAAACAGATCGAGCAAATCGCGCGACTCCGGCGTGGTGTGTGGCGTGGGCAACACCTTGCCCGGCAGATGATTTTCAATCGTGCCTGCAAGCACGCACTGCCTCTGCGCAGAGCGTAGCAGCGACTCCAGCAAAAACGCTGTGGTCGTCTTGCCATTGGTGCCGGTTACTCCGGTCAGGCGCAATGTGCGTTCAGGATGTCCAAAGAGATTTGCGCTAATTGCAGCCAGTGCGCGGCGTCCATGCTGTACCTGCGCCACGGCCAACTGCGGATGCGTGCGAGAGAGTTCGGAAAAGATTGCAGCCGAGTCGGTCACAATGGCCGCCGCTCCCTGCACGAGCGCGTTGGCAATATATTGATTGCCATCCGTAGCCGCGCCGCGCATGGCAACGAAGAGCGTGCCCGGCTGCACGCGACGTGAGTCATACTCGACGCCGGTGAGGACAGCGCTTGCGCTGGAGCGTCGCTCGACCGGAACGGATTGCAATGCCTGCTCAAAATTCATGACGTACCTGTTCAGCCTATCGCGCAAAGCGCAAAACAATCTCCGTGCCCGGTGCAACTTGGGTTCCAGCCGCGGGAGCTTGCGCACGATCTACACCACTGCCCAGCACCTGCACTCCCAGCCCAAGTTGCGTGGCCGTTTGCACGGCTTGGCGCATGGATTGCCCTGAAAAGTTGGGCACGGTCACCTTGGCCGCTCCATGCGTAGCGACAGGATTCATCGGCTGTGCTGTTTGCTCCTGCGGTGTTGGCACATTTGTCAGCGGCGGTGTGGCGGCAACAGGATTCCTGCTCTGCGTTGTCGATTCCGCGACTAAAGATTCCAGCGAAGCGTGTGGTGTTGCCCGCTCGTCCGCAATAGCAGAAGGAGTTGTCGCTGCACTCGTGTCCGCGCTTGGCTGCACAGGATTGCGAAGTGGATCGTCCGCAGGCAGATCGTTGACCTGAGCAAACAGCGCGTTCAAATCGCCGGGGTGGTCGTGGTCGCCCATCGCGCCGTCCAGTTCTGGCGCGCGCGATTTGGCCACCATCTTGGCGGGCAGCAAAGGTAGATCGTGCGGCACGCCGAGATACTCCAGCGTCTGCTGCACCACTTGGCCAAAGACCGGGCCAGCCACTTGTCCACCATGATGGCCGCCGCGTGGCGAGTCCAACACAACCAGAACACTGATCGCGGGTTGATTGACAGGAGCAAAGCCGCCGAAGGATGCAATGTAATCCGTTTTGGAATAGGTGTGCGAGCCGGGATCGACCTTCTGCGCCGTGCCGCTTTTTCCGCCCGCGCTGTAGCCGTTCAACTTGACGAACTGGCCCGTGCCCACTTGCACGACGGTCTCCATCATCCTGCGCATCTCGGCAGCAGTCAGGGTCGTAATCACGCGATGCGCTCCGGCAGGCAGCGGATCGGGCACCGTATCCTCTGGATGAAAGGCCGCGGGCAACAGTTTGGCTTCGCCTTTGTTCGTGGGCGTGGCCTGCAAAACAATGCGCGGCGGCAGATACACGCCTCCATTGGCGATGGCCGAGATCATGGTGATAGCCTGAATCGGCGTCACGCCCACCTCCTGCCCCATGGCCAACGAACCGATGCTGGAGGCCTGCCACCGATTGGGCGGACGCAGCAGGCCGCGCGTTTCCGCTGGCAATTCCATGCCACTGCGCTGGCCAAAGCCATACGCGCGAATGTAGTCATAAAATTTTTGTGGCCCTAAGCGCAATCCCACTTTGATGGCGCACACGTCGCTGGAATCGTCGAGCGCCTTGGTCACGGTAATGTTTCCGAAGGGATGCCAGTCGTGAATCAAGCGCCCAGCCACGACGATTTTTCCATTCTGCCCGTCGAT
>JAJZCX010000048.1 GCA_021851625.1 Acidobacteriota bacterium
TTGTCGCGCAACTCCAAGAACTGTTCAACATCGGCGTGCCACGGTTCCAGATACACGCAGCAGGCTCCCTTGCGCTTGCCGCCTTGGTTCACCGCGGCCACGGAGGCATCGAGCGTGCGCAGCCAGGGAATGATGCCGTTGGACAGGCCGTTGGTGGCGCGAATCAGCGAGCCTTCCGAGCGCACGCGATGAAAGGCCAGACCGATGCCGCCAGAAAATTTGGAGAGCATCGCCACTTGCTTGTAGGTGTCGTAGATCGACTCCAGCGAATCGCCGGGAGAATCGATCAGGTAGCAGGAGGACATCTGCGCGTGCTTGGTACCAGAGTTGAACAGCGTTGGCGAGCTGGGCAGATAATCCAAGCGCGCCATCAGGCGGTAAAACTCGATGGCCTCATTGGGCGTGCCTGCCAATCCACAGGCCACGCGCATTAAAAAGTACTGCGGTGTCTCAATCACCAGCCGCGAGATGGGATGGCGCAACAGATAACGATCGTAGACTGTGCGCAGGCCGAAGTATTCGAAACGGTCGGACTCATCGTCTTGAATCGCGTGGTTCAGCTTGCGCGCGTGCGTGCGCACAAACTCCGCAACCCCGGCAGAGACAACACCTTCACTCGCGCCCAACTCCACCGATTGCGAAAACGAATAGAGATTCTGCCCGGCCACTTCTTTCAAAATCGTTGAGAGCAACAAGCGTGCGGCCAGCTTGGAGTATTGCGGCTCCTCGGCGATGAGTGAGGCCGCCGTCTGAATGGAAATGGCGTCCAGTTCGCGCGTGGTGGCGCCGTCGTAGAGGCCGCCGATGGTTTTGCTGGCAACACGCATCGCATCCACATGCGGCAGGCCAGCGCAGCAACGCTGCACGGCGCGAACAATCTTGTTGACGTCCACCGGCTCCAGCGCGCCATTGCGCTTGCGCACCTGCATCACCGTTTCTTGCGGGACGGGAGGAAACTCTGGAGTGATATCCGAGAGCGTGGTTTGCAACATCGACATGGCCGCCTGCCTTTGCCCGCCGCGCGCGGTGCAGACGACAACCCTCAGCAAAAAGCCAGTCGTTGTCACTGCACCTCCCCGCGGAGGCGCGTGGATTTTCTGCGCACAAAGCGCAGGTCGCTGGCAGGTCTTCGGACTCACGGGCTGCCTATTGGCCATCGCTTCCCAGCTCCTGCGGAGCCAGTGCTGTGCATGGCGTTCGTTCCCGTTTACCGCTGCGGGGCAGTTCCGGATTTGCACCGGATTCCCTCTTGAATGCGCGCAAAATGAATGCGCGCATACCAGCAACTGGAACCCAATATACGGGCCGCGCGCCTCTGTGGCAACAACATATTGTGGATAACTGGCTAATTTCCTGATTTTGCAGGCACGAGCCTATTTTGCCGGGCTTGGCCCATTTGCGACTGGTATCTGCTCTTGCATTTGCAGAAACAGATCGCGGTCGCGGTGCGCATCGGGTCTGGCTCGCGTGGTTGCATCCAGATGCAGCACCTGCCAACCGCCTGCGGCATTGTAGGTGGGCCAGAGCGGCAGGCCAGCGCCATTCGGGTCTCCGGTCTTGGCAAAGTTGGTCCAATAGGACTGCATCTGCTCGGAGAGTTGTCGATCCTCTGGCCGCCAATGCGCACCCGCGCGGGAATCCAAATTGCCAAAGACATATTCAATGTCGTCGGAGTGGAAAGCTCCGCTCTCGACGGAATGGTTGGGATCGCCCGGCGAGCCAAGATCAAAGCGATAGCGATAGACGGGCGCGCCTCCGGTCTTCACCTGCGCCTCCAGCCACGCCCAGGTGGAGTAAGCAATGAAGCGGTCGCCAGCATAGTCCTCGGCTGTGCGCAGCGCCTGTGCATCGGTGGTGGCAGCGTAGGCGTGCAGGAACTCCCCGGCCTGCGCGCCGAACTGTTGCTGCGCCATGGCCTGCCAACTGGCCAGCGTGGTTTTTTGCGGAGCATATACGACCATGGCCGTGCCTTCATCGCGGTTGGTGCCTGCCAGCAGCGGCACATGCGCCTGCTGGCCCGCGGCGTAGATGGCCGGAGCGCTCTGCGGCAAAAAGGCTCCGTCGATGTTCGGCCAGAAGAGGCGCATCAGGCCCGGCTGCGCAGTAGCCTTGAGCAGATCGCTGGCGTTCACCGCGCGCAGACGCGCCAAATCGTCAGTGCCGAATGCCTTGCGCGTAAAGGCCGCATCCTGCTGCGCCTGTACTTGGGCCGTGGCGAAACCTCCGGCAATAAATACGCCGCCGCTCTCGCCCATGGCGCGCGCGAACAGTCCCTGGGACTGCGGCGAGGCCATCTGCGCGCTCACTGAAATCGATCCGGCAGATTCTCCAAAGACGGTCACGTTCTTCGGGTCGCCACCAAAGCGGGCAATATTGCGCTGCACCCATTGCAGCCCCGCGCGTTGATCCATCAGGCCATAGTTGCCGGCTGCGTGCACGGGCGACTCCTGCATCAAAGCGGGCAGAGCGAAAAATCCAAACACGCCCAGTCGGTAATTCATGGAGACAATCAGCACGCCTTTGTGCGCGGCCAGATGTTCACCGTCCTGCCGCGGCTCCGACGTGCCGCCGGTGGCAAAGCCGCCTCCATAAATCCAAACCATCACGGGCAGCTTGACGTGCTTGTTTTTGGCTGGAGTCCAAACGTTCAGCGTCAGGCAATCCTCGCTCGGTCCGGAATCGCGGAAGACCATGTCTTTATAGAGGGGGGCCTGCATGCAGCGCGGGCCGAAGTCCGTCGCCTGCCGCGCGCCATGCCATTTTGCAGCGGGCTGCGGCGGCTGCCAGCGCAAGGGACCCACCGGCGGCGCAGCATAGGGAATGCCAAGAAATTCGCGCACGCTGCCATCAGCGCTCCACTTGCCGGCGACCTTGCCCGCGCTAGTCTTCACCGTCAGGGAGTTTTTCGCCCACGCCGAGCCAGAACACGCAGCGACGCACAAAACCACCGTCGCCAAAGCCCACGCCGCTTGCTGTACACGTCGTTGCATTCCCATCGCTCCTCGCAGAACTCGTTGGAACAAACAAATAAAAATACGCAAACCAGACTACCACTCCTGGGGCAACACTGGCTCCGCCGCCAGCCGGTATACTGCGGGCGAGGCGAGGCCCGCGCACTGGGCGCACTCAAGGAGAGATACCAACATGCGTGTGGGAGTTTTTACGCCGCTCTTGTCGCACCTGCCGCTGGAGCAGGCGCTGCAAAAATTGAAATCCCTGCACATTGACACGGTGGAGTTAGGCACGGGCAATTACCCCGGCGACGCACACTGCAACCTCTCCATGCTGGAAGACAGCGCCGCGCTGGCCGAATTTCTCGGCACGCTCAAGCGGCACGCGGTACAGATCAGCGCGCTCAGTTGCCACGGCAACCCGCTGCATCCCGATCCCAAACGCGCCGAAGAGGCACGTACCGTCAGCCGTAAAACCATTCTGTTGGCAAAAAAATTGGGCGTGTCTACGGTCGTGGATTTCTCTGGCTGCCCCGGCGACTCCCTGCAAGCCAAGGCTCCCAACTGGATCACCTGCCCCTGGCCGCCAGAGTATTTGGAGATTCTCGACTGGCAGTGGAAGCAGGTCGTCGAGCCGTATTGGATCGAGCAGGCCGCCTTTGCCGCACAACACGGCGTACGCATCGCCATTGAGATGCACCCCGGCTTCGTGGTCTACAACCCGGAGACGATGCTGCGCCTACGCGCGTTGGCCGGGCCATCCATCGGCTGCAATTTGGATCCCAGCCATCTCTTCTGGCAAGGCATTGATCCCATTGCCGCCGTGCGCCTGCTCGGCGACTGCATCTTCCATGTCCACGCCAAGGACACACAAATGTACCCGGCCAATCTGCCGCGTACCGGCGTGTTGGACACGCAGATTTACACCGAGGAGCGCACGCGCGCGTGGATTTTTCGCACCTGCGGCTATGGGCATGACGCTCTTTGGTGGAAGGAGTTTGTTTCCACGCTGCGCATGTTTGGCTATGACGGCGTGCTCTCCATCGAGCATGAGGACAGCCTGCTCTCTGCCAATGAAGGCTTGGCCCAAGCCGCGCAGTTTCTGAACGAACTCATTCCGCGCGAACAACCCTCCGCTGCCTGGTGGGTGTAAAGAAAGGCCGCGGCGGCTGCCAGCGCAGCGAGTCCTTCTGTGCGACCAATGGGAGCGAAGAATCCAGACGCTCTGTGCTGCATAAATTCAGTCATCAGCTTCTGGACTCTTCGTCACTTCGCTCCTCAGAATGACTTTCTCGGTGCAGGATAGACTGCGGCGGCATCTGCGCTCTACGCACGCAGGTTCCGCATGTATTCCGCATCGATACGCAGTGCCTGCATGGGCGGCATGTCGAAGGCCTCCTGCTCCACGTACATGTGTCGAACATGGCCAGCTTTTTTTGCGGCAGCAAAGATGGGCCGATAGTCCACCGTTCCCTGCCCCAACTCCGCCGCTGGCGGCGGGTCAGCAACCGAAGCGGGATGGTTGGTCTTTTTGAAATCTTTAACGTGGAGCAGCGTGATGCGCGTGGGGTAGCGGCGCAAATACGCAATCGGATTGCCGCCGCCAACAATCACCCAGCCACAATCCATCTCCATCGTCACCAACTCCGGGTCGGTAAGCCGCATCAGTTCCTCATACGGCACCACGCCGTGCTGCGGCGCAAACTCCATGGTGTGGTTGTGGTAAGCAAAGCGCATTCCCGTGGCGCGCACCTTGGCTCCCAGCCGGTTGAACTGCTCCGCGTTCCAACGCCAATCCTCCAAGGTGAAGGATTGCACCTGCGTGCGGAAGCTGGTGTCTTTCAACCGGGCCGGATTCTTGAACCACGGGAAGGAGCATACGATGTAGCGCACGCCCACCGCCTTGCAAAAGGGCAGGATCGAATCCATTTGCTGCTGCAAATCGTGCATGGAATAGTGTGCGCCCACGCAACGCAAACCAGCGGCGCGCATGGCCTGTTGCACCTGCGCTGGCGTGTGATTGAAAAATCCAGCGGCCTCGACTTCGCGGTAGCCCAGCGCGGCGATTTGCCGCAGCGTACCCGCGTAGTCCTGCGCCAATTGCTCGCGCACGGAGTACAACTGCAAACCGAGCGGCAGGCCCAGCGGATATGCTTGCATCCATTCGCTGCGACCCAACAAGGTTGTGGCAGCCAGTACAGAAGCGCCAGTCTTAAAAAAATCTCTGCGAGAGTGAGTGCCCATACGACTCCTTTATGGTTGTGGATTCCAGTTATACGTGGCCAGCAGCTTGCCATCCTCACCGATCAATAGCAATGCCGCGTGGCCGGGAGTCAACGCTCCCGCGAATGTTTTACTGCTACGCAGGTCGCGAAAGATCACGCGGCTCTGGTCCGACTCCGAGGTCAGCACGTACAGCGTTGCGTGCGGATACTGCGTTGGGCAAATCAGAATGCCCGCATCGCGTAGCGGCGTGGTGTAGCTGGAGGTCACTCCAGCAGCGTTCATGGCAAATCGGTACGCGGCTCCAATCGCATCCAGATTGTCATTCAACTCCAGCGGCAACGCCGAGAAAAGAATCCTGCCCTTGCCCAGCGCAACCTCTGCCCATTGGCTGCCGTCGGGCAACTGCGCCTGCGTCAAATATGTCGTGCTTTCTCCGCCATAGGTCAAATGCAGTGCACCCTCTGGCCAGCGCAATTGCTGCTCGCGCAGCGCCAAAGGAATTGTCTTGTACTGCAAACCGACACTGCGCTGCCGTTCGGTGGGATGGAAATGTTCATCCAGATCAAACGGCCCGCTGATGAGCAACGTTGCGCCTTGACGCACCTTTTGCTCCAGCGCATCCCAGGCCTGCGGCGTCAGCACAAAGGCCGAGGGAAGAATCATCAGCCTGGGCGTGCTCATCTTTGCCAACTGATCTTCACCCACAGCGATCGCTTCTCCGCGCGCTGATTGATACAGCGCGCGGACGGCGTTCTTCTGTGCCTGCAGGGCAAAGCGATTCCATACGGAGAGCTGCAAGGATTGCGGCAGGATGAGCACCGTCTGCGGCGTGTTCCACCGCGTCGCCCAAGCGGAGGCTTGTTGCACAAATTGACCCATGGCGTGCATTTGTTCTTCCCAAATTTTTTGCGAGCCATCGCTACGCTGCATGCCAAAGTCCGGCTCGCGTGCCCAGTCCCACTGCACCGCGCCGCTGCTGCCATCTGCAAAGCCCAAGGCCCACTTGCGCTCCAGCAGCGGCCAGCCTGTCAACTCGTCATACCGCCAGCTTCCATCGGGATTCCACACGGGTTGATAACCGGTCTCCCCTGTGATGTTGGGAACGCCCGGTGTTTTTGCTGCCACGGAATCCCAGAGAAGAGCATCGTCCTGCCAGTAGGTGTGATTCGTGGTGAAGGCAACGCCGCCAGCCACATAAAACTGGTTCAGCACGCGATCCATTATGCCGCCTTCATCCTGTCCAACGTTGACCAATTGCCGACTGCCGGTCGAGCGAATTGTCTGCACCATGCCCGTCACCCAATTGGTGAACATCTCTTGCGCAAACAGGTTGTAATCGTAGGCACGCATCTGCACCGTGCTGCCATAGCGATCAAGCTTCAGAGCGCTCGCCTCTGGCAATGGAATGCTGGCAAAGCTCTCAAGCATCTCCGGCGGCGTGGACCAGGCAAGGCCGAGCGCCGACAATGTGCCATATTTTTTCTGGAGCCATTTCTGCCAAGCGACCAACTCCACTGGATCGCCGTTGGGCACGTTACCCTGAAAGATTTTTCTCGGATTGGAAAAGCTAGGCTCATTGATGAGGTCCCAACAGAGCCACGGCACGTCTTGGAACTGGCTCACCACAGAACGAACATATTTTTTCTCCGCTGCGATCGCGTCCGCATTCAAATAGGGATTTTCGATCGGCGTGGTCGTATCGTTCTTGGCCGGGCGCAGCCCAGAAACCGGCGAGAATGCAAAGAAGGTGAAGTTCACCACAATGTGGTGCCGCTGGGCACAGAGCAAATATGCTTCCAGATTGCGCAAAAATCTTTGATTGACTCCGCCGGTGGCCGGATCGAGCAGCTTGGCATTGGACATCCAAACCCCAGTGCGGACGAAGGTGACCCCGTGCTGCTCCATCTCTGCAAAGTCATGCTCCCACACCCACGCATTCCGCGCTTCGGAAAAATCCCAGCCATTCTCTTCGGTCGTAAAGTAGTTGGTTCCGAACGGAAAAAATGGCTTGCCGCCACGCGTTAAAAAATCGCCAGAAACGCTCAACCTTGGCCCGACCTGCAAAGCATCCCTATCCGCAACCCAGAATCCATTCTCATAAAACTCTTGCGGCTGGCCATTTTGCAGATAGGTGGCGCGCACACGATAGAAACCTGCGGGGAACTTCTCCACAACAGGCACGCTTGCACTCCACCACGCACTCTTGCCCGCAGTGCAGGCAAGATTCATCTTTGCGATTGGTTTCGTGCCGGAGAGAATCTCCATCAGCACCCCACAACTTGGCGCGCTCTTTGCAGCTGGTGGATGCTGCCAGTGCAACTGCACGCGAATCTGCGGCGTCTCCCCGGGGCGAATGGCGCTGAACTGTAATGCAACTGAAAGTTTGCGCACACCTGAGGAGGCATAGAGCGCTGTCCGCCGGATCAGCGCCAAACCATTTTGCGAGTCCCAATAGCCCGGCGCAGGATCAAAGTCCAACATCACCGCCCGCGATGGACGCGCACCCGCGGTGCCCGACTGCAACACGCGATCAGCAACAATCACCGGAGCGGCCAACAACGCTCCATCCCTGCCCTGCATGTAGCCCAAGCCATTTATGCGACCTTCCACGGCAAAGAATTTGTCCGCGTGCACCTGCAACGCCGGAAGAAATTCGTAGCCATGCCGCCAAACAAAGGTCGCATCTTTCGGAGAGGGAACTTCGTAGGTATGCGGAAATCCCAGCGCGCGCGCGTAGGTATCCTGCGCAAACTCCTGCGTAAAGCCGTTGGCGGTCTGTCGCACGGGCACTCGGAACGGTTGGCCACCCAGCACTAACAGATTGCCCCCGCCGGCCAAGTAATGCGCGATTGTGGCCCAAGCATCAGCAGGAAAGGCTGAGCCATACGGCAGCACCAGTAGATCCGCTGCATCCAGGACTTTGGCATCACGCAGCGCCGCCAAATCCGCATACTCTGGCTGCAAGCCATCCAGCGCATGTTGCAGACTGACGCGCTCCACCGGTTGGCTGTCCACGAAAGGAAATCCCGGCTGCCAAAACACAATCACCTTGGCACTCAGCGGCAGACTCAACAACAGCAGACCAACACAGAAACATGAATTTTTCGTCCATCTCCACAAAATGAATTGCAGCGATGGTTTTGCAGATGGTGTCCGCATGGTGACGATATCTCCGCCGGGAAAAACTTCCGCGTGTGCAGAGTACACCATCCCCTGTGACTCTGGCACTGTACGCCGCGCGCTCTGGCCTGTATTCTGCTGCTATCGACGCTCTGGCTGCTCCAGCGCATTCAATTTCCCGATTGAAGGATTCTTTTCGTGGAACGAAAACTTTACACCGCACGCCTGCTCCGCAAAACTCTGCTCTCAGAATCCGCGCAATGCTATCACTTGGAATTTGAAGTTGCGAGATCGGAA
>JAJZCX010000049.1 GCA_021851625.1 Acidobacteriota bacterium
TACGCACCAACTCCTGCACATGCATGAAGCGATTTTCGAAGATATTCTCCGTCACCTGGGATACACCCTCCGCCTGCGTGACCAGCGCCATGTACTGCGCCTGCATGTCAGTAGGGAAGCCGGGATACTCTTCTGTCGAAATATCCGCACCCTGCAACTTACCTTCGCTGCGTACGCGGATCGTGTCGCCTGCAATCTCGCAGCGCACGCCCACCTCTTCCATCTTGCGGATCAGCGCCGTCAAGTGCGCGGGGTTGCATCCGGCCACGGTCAGATCGCCGCCAGAGATGGCACCCGCAATCAAAAATGTTCCTGTCTCAATGCGGTCAGGAATAATCCGGTGGCGCGCACCGTGCAGTCGCTCCACACCATGAATGCGAATCGTGGATGTGCCCGCGCCCTCAATCTTCGCGCCCATGGCCGTCAACAGCGCAGCCAAGTCGCTCACCTCCGGCTCGCGTGCGCAATTCTCCATCAGCGTCTCGCCCTCGGCCAGTGTGGCGGCCATCATCAGGTCTTCTGTGCCCGTCACTGTAATTTTGTCGAAGACGATCTGCGCACCCTTCAGTCGCTTCGCACGCGCTTCCAAGTAGCCGTGCTCCTGCGTAATCTCCGCGCCCATGGCTTGCAGACCTTTGATATGTAGATCAATCGGGCGTCCGCCAATAGCGCAGCCTCCCGGCATGGCTACGCGCGCCATGCCGGTGCGCGCAATCAGCGGCCCCAGCACCAGCGAGGAGGCGCGCATCGTTTTGACAATCTCATAGCGCGCGACTGGATCTGAAAGGGAAGCGCAGCGGATGCGCGTGCGATGATGGGCGCGGCCATACCCCAACTCCACATCTGCTCCCATCGAGACGAGCAGCTTGCGCTCCGTCTCAATGTCGCGCACATCGGGAACATTTTCCAGCGCAACTTCTTCTTCGGTTAAAATCGCCGCTGCCATGCACGGCAGTGCTGAGTTCTTGGCTCCGCTGATGCGAATCGTGCCCTGCAGCGGAGTTCCGCCCCGCAGAATAAATTTGTCCATGCTTGCGCCCGCGTTCCTTTAGAGTTCCATCACCGTGTCTTCAATGGCGCGACGCACATTGCCGTCGGCTTGTGCCAATCGACGCATCGCTTCCGGCTTGTCCACATTGGCCTTCAGCATGACCAGCGCGATCGGCAGGCTCTTGCCCGCCACGCGAATTGTGCGCACCGCAACGTTGCGGTCCACATTGCAGGCCAGCATCAGAATGTGAATCGCACGCTCCACCAGTTTGGAATTTTTCATGTGCACGTTCACCATCAGATTCTCGTACACATAGCCCAGCCGTGTCATCGCGCCGGTGGTGATCATGTTGAGAATCATCTTCTGCGCCGTGCCGGCCTTCATGCGCGTCGAGCCGGAGACGACCTCTGGGCCGACCTCGGCTACGATGGTCACTTCAGCGACCGTAGTCAGTTCTGAATTGTAATTGCAGGTGACGCCCGCGGTTTTAGCTCCGCAACGCCGCGCGTATTCCACAGCGGCCACCACGTAGGGAGTGCGTCCGCTGGCGGAGACCCCAATCACAATGTCTTTGCGCGTCGGTCTGCGCCGCGCAATGTCGCGCTGGCCCAACTCGCGCGAATCTTCATTCACTTCGGCTGCGGAGGCTAACGCCTTTGGCCCGCCCGCCATGATGTACTGCACCGTTTGCGGAGATGTGGAGTAGGTCGGCGGGCACTCCGATGCGTCGAGCGCCGCAATGCGTCCGCTCGATCCAGCGCCCACATAGAGCAAGCGTCCGCCATCGCGCAGGCAGCGCGCCACGGTATCGATGACGGTGGCGATCTCCGGCAACGCCTTTTTGATTGCGTTGGCAATCTTCATGTCTTCGTGGTTGATGATGCGCGCAACTTCCAGCGCAGACTTGGTATCAAGCCCATGCGACGCCTCGTTCAGGCTCTCTGTCATCAGATGTTGCAAATCAGTAATGACGCCCTTGCCATTCTTTTCATTTTTTTGTGTGCGGGGTGCGTCAACGCGGGTGGTTGGGGACATAGCCTGGCTCTCCAAAATAGTTCTGCTCTGATTGTAGCGCCGTTGCGTCGATTGGGTAGAACCGACTCAGAGAGAATATCCGCGGTATCGCAGGTCTGCGAAGGCTGCGTCATGAAATTGTGGACAAACACTTCGGATTGCCTTCGAAATTCCCTCCGGCCCATTGCCGGGATACGTACGGTTGGTGAGCAGTGCAATGGCCAATTTATTTTCCAAGTCCAGCCACAGCGATGTGCCTGTGTAACCAAGATGTCCTGCGGAGTGAGCGCTGAAGAATTGGCCTGAGGACGATGGGGCCGAAGGTGTATCCCAGCCCAGTGCGCGCGAACTGCCTTCGACTACTGCATCGCGTTGTGTAAAACGTTCGACGGTTCGCGTGTCGAATAGTGGCTGGCCTTGCTGCAAAATGCACGCTGCGAATCGCAACAGGTCGGCAACATTGCCGAAGACGCCCGCATGTCCGCTGACGCCGCCCATGCGCCAGCAGTTTTCATCCTGCACCTCGCCTTGCAGCGTGCGGTGTCGTAGCGTTTCGTCAATTTTCGTTGGAGCAATTGCGTCCCGCCAGGCGGAAGGCGGCAGGAAGCGCGTGCACTCCATGCCAAGTGGGCGAAAGACTTCTCGCTCGCAAAATGCATCGATGCGTTCACCGGTGACGCGCTCCAGCAATTGCCCGAACAAAATAAATCCAATGTCGGAGTAGACGGCGCATGTGCCCGGTGCGGCTTCCAGCGGCATACGCAGGCAGGCTTCTAGCAGTGCCTCCGCAGTCGCACAAGTCTCCCACAGTCGCGCATGAGCAGGCAGGCCAGAGGAATGTGTCAGCAACATGCGCACCGTAACTTTTTTCCGCGCAGCAGGATTCATTGCGTCGGGCACATCGACAAACTCTGGCAGCCAGCGCACGATGGGGGCTTCCAAATCCAATTGCCCGCGCTCCCACAACAGCATGGCCATCGCCGTGGTTGCCACCACTTTGCTCACACTGGCCAAGTCAAAGATCGTCTCTGGCTGGGCTGGCGGCGCATCGGCATCGTAGGTAAACCGCCCTACGGCTCCAGTCGCCACCACGCGGCCTTGCAGCCAAACGCCATACGCTGCGCAGGGAAATGCGCTGTCCGCAACGGCTTGGCGCAACACGGCATCGGCTGTGGTCAACATCGGCGCAGCGGTTTGTGTGTCTGGATGATTTCCCATTGCGAACCAGCGTTCCCTGATACTGTACACAATTTCTGCGCTGTCGCAGCAACTTTGCCATCAATATAGATGTCATGACTGACGATGACATATCCAGGAAGGGAATTCGCGCCATGCTGCATGTAGCAAAATCCCCAGGAAACATTGTCGCTTCATTGGCGATCTTAGGCTTGGCCGTATCCATTGCCCGCGCGCAAAGCATGGCAGCAACTCCATCAGCGCCGCCTGCGCCACCAGCTCCACCCTCGGCCACCATCCCTACGCCCGGCGTGCCGCAATTTACACCCATGCCGATGGTGGAGATGAACGCGCCCTTCGGCGCTGCGCCCACAGCGGGCGGTAGCGCTGGAACCAGCGGCTCCTCTGTGCTGGTGATTCCATCGGTGCAGTCCACCTCCGCGCCAACCACGCAACCTCGCGCAGTAACGATGCTGCCTGCGGGCACGCCCTTGTTGCTCAAGCTGCAACGCACGCTGCGCTTGCGCACAGCGCGTGTCGGCGATCCCGTTTATCTGCGCACAGAGTTTCCTGTAGCCGCTGGCCGACACGTCGCCATTCCAGCGGGCAGCTATGTGCAGGGAACTCTCATCGTCGTGCGTCCTTCTTTTGCAAATATCCGCCTGACACAACTCATTTTGCCCAACGGAGCCGTGCTCCCTCTTGCGAATGCGCCCTCTGCTGCCTGCACACTGCTGCTGCGCTCGGCCAGCGGAGTTTTGTCTCACGGTCGTCACATCGATACCTGCCTGCCGCATGAGCTTGCCATTCCTTCGCCCCATCGGCAGCAACCTGTCTCAACGGCCACACCCACCATCCCCGTGCCGATTTTGGTACAGCCACCCGCTTTCATGACAAATTTTTCCGCCACTACTGGTGCAGCAGCCAGCACACCCGTTATAAAGAAGTAGTAGAAAGAAATTGAAAGAAGCCGTAGAAAGAAAATTTTCACGCAGCAGGGAAGTCATTCGTGCAGACCGGGCCATCCTCCACACCAGACGAAGCATCCGCAGTTCACACGCAACCCGCCGTGGACGCCACGTCCGCTTCGCATGTTAGCGCAACGTCTTGGCTACGCGACCTGCTTTTCTCCGTTGCCGTTTCCTTCCTCATCATTACGTTTCTCTATCAGCCGGTGCGCGTGGAAGGCACCAGCATGATGCCGGAGTTGCGCGATCAGGAGCGGCTCTTCATCAACAAATACGCCTATCGCTTTGAACCAGTGCGCCGCGATGACGTTGTCGTCTTCCTCTACCCGCGCGACCATCAAAAGAGCTACATCAAGCGCATCATTGCCGTGCCCGGCGACACCGTGCGCATCGACGACGGCGCGGTCTACGTCAATGGCAAGGCCGTCGCAGAACCCTACGTCCCCAGTGAGTATCAGGACGAGCGCTCCTATGCAGATCTGACGCTTGCCGCCAACCAATACTTCGTCATGGGCGACCATCGCTCCATCTCCAGTGACAGCCGCGAGTTTGGCCCCGTCGATCGCAACCTCATCTACGGCAAGGCTGTCTTCGTCTACTGGCCGCTCGACAAGCTCGGCGTCGTGCGCTAGCTGCCTACGAGTCGGAGCCACTGCTGGAGTCATTCCGAGCGAGCGCCACAGACGCGAGTCCAGAAATCTGCGCTTCCCACACGCAATCTCTCCTGCAAATCGCAAAAAATCGCAGACCCATTCCACGCCACATCGCTTTCCTGCTAAAATTGTAGAAATCCACTTCCCGGAGACGCAATGCAAGCGATCCTGGCGCTCGAAGATGGGCGTATCTTTCAAGGCCGCGGCTATGGTGCCAAGGCGGAATGCTATGGGGAAGTTGTTTTCAATACATCCCTCACCGGTTATCAGGAAATCTTCACCGACCCCTCCTATACTGGGCAAATCGTTGTTCTCACCGCTCCACAAATTGGCAACTACGGCACCAATAATGCTGACAATGAGGCCACTCGGCCCTACATTGAAGGCTTGGTGACGCGCGAGTTCTCGCCCATTAGCTCCAACTGGCGTTCGCAGCAGGTGGCCGATGAGTATTTGGAGCGCTACAACGTTCCGGTCATTTCGGAGATTGACACCCGCGCGCTTGTGCGCCATCTGCGCACTCATGGCGCAATGCGTGGCGTGCTGTCGTCCATCGAGACCGACCCGCAAAAGCTCATCGCCAAGGCCCGTGCCATTCCGAAGATGGTTGGCGCAGACCTGGCCAGCGTCGTCACCACCAAGACGCGCTATGAGTGGGACATCACCGATCCGCAGAATTCCAATGAAGACCCGCTGGCGCAAGGGCCACAGCCACCACTGCCCAAGCCAGACCTGCATGTTGTCGCCTACGATTACGGCATCAAGCACAACATCCTGCGCATGTTGGCGCGCGAAGGCTGCCGCGTCACCGTTGTGCCCGCGCAGACTTCAGCGGAGGATGTACTTGCGCTGAATCCCGATGGAATTTTTCTCTCCAACGGCCCCGGCGATCCAGAGCCGGTCGTTTACGCGCAGAAAAACATCCAGCGTCTCATGGGCAAAAAACCCATCTTCGGCATCTGCCTGGGGCACCAGTTGATTGGACTCGCCCTCGGCGGCAAAACCTACAAGCTCAAGTTTGGCCACCATGGCGGCAATCATCCCGTGCAGCAAACCGCCAATGGCAAGGTGGAGATCACCGCGCACAATCACAACTTCGCTGTCGATCCCGACTCGCTCAAGCAGAGTGAGGTCGAGCTAACGCACATCGACCTGAACGACAACACGCTCGAAGGCCTGCGCCACCGCTCGCTGCCGCTCTTTAGCGTGCAGTATCACCCGGAGGCCAGCCCCGGCCCGCACGATTCCAACTACCTCTTCGGCGACTTCCGCAAAATGATGGAGGCGTGGAAGAAGTGAGTGGAGCAATACAACGATGCCAAGTCAAAAAAAAATGCGATGGACTATTCGATGGCTGTACAGAATCGCAGTGAATCGTGCGGATTATTTGATGGCAACTGAAATCCATGCACGGAATGAACCGACATATACGCTCGAAGAAGTGACGAAACATCTTGGGCTGGATATATACCACCTTAAGTTCAGAACGAAACGTCTACAGAAAAAACACAGGCTGGGATCGAATGCCGCGCAGAAATGACATCGTAAAAATTCTCGTGATTGGCTCCGGGCCGATCGTCATCGGTCAGTCGGCGGAGTTTGATTACTCCGGCACGCAGGCCTGCAAGGCGCTCAAGGCTGAGGGCTATGAGGTGGTGTTGGTCAACTCCAACCCGGCCACCATCATGACCGATCCAGAATTGGCCGATCGCACCTACATCGAGCCGCTCACGCGCGAATATCTGGAAGAAATCATCCGCATCGAAGTTGAGATGCTGCCCGCAGGCCAGCCCGGCGTCTTCGCCATACTCCCCACCGTTGGCGGACAAACGGCGCTGAATCTTGCCGTCGAACTCTCCGACACCGGCGTGCTGGAAAGATATGGCGTTGAACTCATCGGCGCCAAGCTCGAAGCCATCAAAAAAGCTGAAGACCGCCTGCTCTTCAAAGACGCCATGCACCGCATTGGCCTCGATGTGCCGCGCTCAGCGCTGGTCAACAATCTACGCGACGGCCTGGAATTCGCCAGCAAAATCGGCTTCCCGGTCATTATTCGTCCGTCCTTCACGCTCGGCGGCTCTGGCGGCGGTTTGGCCTTCAACCGCGAAGAGTTGATGGAAATCCTCTCGCGCGGTCTCGATCTCTCTCCCGTGCATGAGTGCTTGATTGAAGAGTCCGTGCTCGGTTGGAAGGAATATGAGTTGGAGGTGATGCGCGACCTCGCCGACAACGTCATCATCATTTGCTCGATTGAAAATTTCGATCCGATGGGCGTCCACACTGGCGACTGCATCACCGTTGCTCCGGCGCAGACGCTGACCGACCGTGAATATCAGGCCATGCGCAACGCGGCCATTCGCGTCATTCGTGAGATTGGCGTTGAGACCGGCGGCTCCAATGTGCAGTTCGGCGTGCACCCCACCACGGGCCGCATGGTCGTCATTGAAATGAACCCGCGCGTCTCGCGCTCTTCTGCGCTGGCGTCGAAGGCCACAGGTTTCCCGATCGCCAAGATCGCCGCGCGCCTGGCCGTCGGCTACACGCTCGACGAAATTCCCAACGACATCACGCAGAAGACGCCCTCTTGCTTTGAGCCGTCCATCGATTATGTCGTCGTCAAAATTCCCAAGTGGCAATTTGAAAAATTTCCCGGCACCGACGAAACCCTTGGCCCGCAGATGAAATCTGTCGGCGAAGTGATGGCCATTGGCCGCACCTTCAAAGAGTCGATGATGAAGGCGCTGCGCTCGCTCGACACTGGCAAGAGCGCCACGGCAGAAAACATCGAACCGCGCCGCTTGACGCAACGCTTGGTCACGCCGCACCCGGAACGCCTCGACTACATTCGCTACGCCTTCCGACAGGGTTACTCCGTGCGAGAGGTCGCGCGCATGACCTCGATGGATCCCTGGTTCCTGTATCAGATCAAAGAAGTCACGGACACCATTGCCGCGCTGGGCGCAACGACGCCAGAGACCATCAGTAAAGAGGAATTGCTCCGCGCCAAGCGCATGGGCATCTCCGACGCGCGCTTGGGCGATAGCTGGGGCATGACGCCACGCGAAGCACAGGAAAAGGTGCGCGCGCTGCGCTACAAGCATGGCGTTCGCCCGGTCTACAAACTCGTCGATACCTGCGCGGCGGAGTTTGAAAGTTTTACGCCTTACTTCTACTCCTGCTACGACGAGGAAGATGAAGCCACGCCCACGGCCAAAAAGAAAGTCATCATTCTCGGCAGCGGCCCCAACCGTATCGGGCAGGGAATTGAGTTTGACTACTGCTGCTGCCACGCAGCCTTTGCGCTCAAAGAAGATGGCTATGAAGCCATCATGGTCAACTGCAATCCAGAGACGGTCTCCACCGACTACGACACCAGCGACCGTCTCTACTTTGAGCCGCTCACCTTTGAGGATGTGCTCGAAATTTATCAGCACGAGACCTCCACGGGGGCGGATGTGGGCCTCATCGTTCAATATGGCGGACAGACGCCGCTGAACCTCGCGCTGCCGTTGCTGTCTACCGGAGCAAAAATTCTGGGCACTTCGCCAGAGTCGATCGATCTCGCCGAAGATCGCAAGCGTTTCGGCAAGCTGATCGAAGAACTCAAGATTCCGCAGCCACCGGGAGTAATGGCCACCAGCGTGGAAGAGGCCGTAGCCGGAGCGCGGA
>JAJZCX010000050.1 GCA_021851625.1 Acidobacteriota bacterium
CTCCTTCAACTCGGTATATTCGCCGAGCAGCACCGCGCCCACCTGATCCTCTTCGAGGTTCATAGCCAGGCCGGCCACGTTGTGCGGGAACTCGATGAGTTCGCCCGCCATGACCTTTTCCAGTCCATGGATGCGGGCAATGCCGTCGCCGAGGGACGTGATGGTGCCGACTTCATCGACGCGCACGCGCGACTCGAAGTTCTCAATCTGCTCGCGCAGAATCTGTGTGATTTCGTCTGCCTTAATCTGAGCCATGCTTTTCTATTCGCTTCTCTAGTTCAAAAGTAACTGCTCGTGCGGGCCGTTCTGCCCGCAAAAAAGAATCTCTACTCGCCTGCCAATTGCTGCCGCAGACGCTCCAACTTCCCGCGCACGGAGCCGTCATACACCACGGTGCCGATGCGCAGAACCACGCCGCCCAACAAAGCCGGATCGCGCTTATAAACCGCGCGAATGCTGCGCCCGGTCAGCTTGGCTGCGCGCGCTTCGAGTGCTGTGCGTTCGCTCGCGTCCAACTCCCGCACGCTAACAATTTCCGCCTCGCCAATGTTCTGGCGCGCGTTGATCTCTGTACGGTAGCTGGCAAGAATCTCTGGAAGCGCCGCTACGCGACCATTCTGCAAAAGCACGGCCAAGAAGTTGCGCAACGCTGGCAGCCATTGCGTACGCGCGGCCAGCGCGTCGATCACCTTCAATTTTTCTTCTAATGCAATCGATGGATCTTCCAGCGCCATGCGCAGCGATGCGTTGGCCGCAAAGGCCGCCAGCAAATCCTGCAACTGGGCATCCACCTGTGCTGTATCCAGCTTCTCTGCCAAAACCACATCGACAAGCGCGCGCGCGTAACGAGGAGCGTAGAGGCTCATGCTAATTGACCTCCTTGCCGTCGAGTTCGGCCACGAAACTCTGCACCAGAGCGCGATCCGCATCCGCGTCCAGCGTCAAATGGCGCTTGGCGCTTTCACAGATCAATCCAGCGGCCAGGGCCTGAATCCTGCGCTGTTCGCTCACACTGGCCGATTGCACTTCCTGCTCAGCGGCACGGATCAAGCGCAGCTTCTCTTCTTCCATTGCGGCGTGGATGCGAGCTTCATCGGCAAGGGTTTGGCTTTCCGCCTGCGTGCGTATGGCCGCGATTTCACTATCCAAGCGGCTCAAACGCTGTTCCACGTCCTGCAAACGGCGGCTGGCGTCTTCTGTGGCGCGCCGCGCATCCTGCAAATTTTTCTGGATGCGCTCTGCGCGACCCCGCAAAGCCTTTGGCAGGGCGCGAGCCACAAACCAAAGCACGGCGACTGCAAGAATCAGAAAGTTGAGAAATTCAAAGATGCGCGCGGTTGTTTCAACCTTTTGCCCGAAGAGACGCGCCAAGGTTTGCACCATCGGCGAGTGACGATAGACGTTCACCTCGTCCTCCGCAGCATCGGCTTCCGGCTTGTTCGCGGCTTGCTTCTCAGGTGCGGCAACGCTTTGCGTCGCAACTGCACCTTGCGCGGCAACAGGAGTCTGCGCAGAATCCGCCGACTGTGCCAGCAGACGCGAGCCAGAGGCCAGCAGCATGAGTACGGCCAGACACAATCCGGCCAGAATACGGGAAGTGCACTTCCTATGCAGTTGCATCATGCGCCTTTCACCGCCGCGGAGGCTGGAGAGAGGATGCGTGCAACCGCCAAAGCGCCCAACTGGTCAATGGAGGCCTGCATCTGTGTGCGGGCGCTGTTGGCGCTAGCTTCCACGGCGGTGCGAGCAATCTGCACCTGCTTGTGGGATTCCTGCCGCGCGTCTGCGATGGCTTTTTCCATCTCCGCCTGCACCAAGCGCAAACGCTCCTCGCGCGCATGAAAAATGGCGGCGCGGGCGGCTTGCAGCTTTTGTTCGTACTCGCTCATACGCCCTTCCGCAGCAGCAATGGCGGCATGGGCGGCATCGATGGCGCCTTGCGTGCGCGCTCTGCGCTCTGCCAACACCTTGCCCAGCGGCGCGTGCACTAGCACCCGATAGGCCACAAGCGTTGCCAGAAAAAGCAGAACCGTTGGCGCGGAACTAAGCGCGAGGTCGCGGAGTTGCAGCAATAAGTCGTTCATTTGCTTAATTTCGGTGATTGAGGCCCGTAGCTACAGGGCGATACTTTGGAACGGAATCCTATATCTACTTGTAACAAAGCGATACCAGAGTGTCAAACATTTGACGGCGCATCTGTGCGCTGCATCACGCCCAAAAATTGCGGTACCGATGCAGCAGGGAGGCTGGTCCGCGCACACGCAAATGCACGGCATTCTCTTTGTATTTTTTTCCAATGGAAATCGTATGTGCCTCCAACGCGGCCAGCACCGCACCTTCGGACTGTGGCACGATCAGCCGACGTTCCTCCAGCGGATCCGAAGCGTGCTCATCGCTCGACAGCAGTGCGTCCATCCGCGCCAGCAGCGCCTGCAAGCCATCCCCAGTCCGCGCAGAAACGGAGACGGTTTGCTCCGAAGCGTTCAGAGACGCGCGCAAATTTTCCAATTCCGCACTGGCGAGCAGATCGGTTTTATTCAGCACAGGAATGCAGGGCTTCTGCTCCACTTGCAACTCGCGCAGCACTTTGTCCACCTCTTCGCGGTGCATTCGCAGTGTAGGACTGGTTGCATCCATCACGTGCAGCAGCAGCTCGGCCTCTTGCACCTCTTCGAGCGTGGCGCGAAAGGCTTTCACCAGCGCAGGCGGCAGTGCGCGAATGAATCCCACCGTATCTGAGAGCAGCACGCTGCGGCGCGAAGGCAGTTTGAGCAGACGCAATGTTGGGTCCAGCGTGGCAAACATGCGCGAAGAGGAAAGCACTCCAGCCTGCGTGAGCGCATTGAACAGCGTGCTCTTGCCCGCGTTGGTATAGCCCACCAGCGCCACCGTAGGCAGCGGAACCGATGTGCGATGCTGTCGCTGTTGACGGCGCGTGCGGCGCACAGCTTCCAAACGTTTTTTGATCTGCACGATGCTGCGGTTGATCTTGCGTCGGTCTGTTTCCAATTGTGTCTCGCCCGGTCCGCGCGTGCCAATGCCACCGCCCAACTGCGACATAGCGCGTCCGCGTCCGGCCAGGCGCGGCAGCATGTACTCCAACTGCGCCAACTCCACCTGCAACTGGCCTTCACGCGTGCGGGCGTGACTGGCAAAAATGTCCAGGATCAACTGCGTGCGATCCAAGACGCGACACGGCAACTCCCGCTCCAACTCGCGCAATTGTGAGGGGGAAAGATCGGGTTGCACCAACACCAGATCCGCCTGGCTGGATGCGGCCAACGCAGCCACCTCGGCCAGCTTGCCTTTGCCAATCATCGTGGCAGGATCGGGGCGCTCGCGACGCTGCACCAACACATCAATGATCTCCGCGCCCGCGCTGGTGGCCAATTCGCGGAACTCGTCCACTTGGGCTTGAAAATCATCGCCAGCAATGGGATCACTTGCGCGGCTGGCTGAAGGGACCTGCTCTTGTGGAACCGTGGTGGAGACCTGCGCTGCGGCACGGGCCTGCCGTGCCGCTGATAATGCAGCTTTCGTGCGCTGCAACGGAGCCAGATCGCAGCAGACCAAGATGGCGCGCTCCGGCTGCACCGCTCCATGCGCTGTGCGTTGCTCTTTGCGGCGGAATTCCGCCTGTCGCCTCATCGGCAAGATCGCCCGTCACTTAGCTGTTCGAGGCCGGAGGCATTTCTTTCGGCGCAATGGCGGCCTGCCCCGGCGCAGCCACGGGCGCATGCATGGGCGTATGAACGCCGCCGTGGCGGAAGTCGCTCCCCATCACCGCACGACCACTGACAACGGTGGAGATGGCGTGCTTAAAAATCAATTGCTCCTGGTTGTTGTTCTCCAGCAGCACCGAATACTTGTCAAAGGAGCGGATGCGTCCCGTTAGTTTGACGCCGCTCACCAAATACACCGTAATTTGCGATTTGTCCTTGCGCACGGTGTTCAAAAAAGTGTCTTGAATATTTTGTGCAGTTTTCGATTCCATCTTCGCCTCCATATTTTTCTGTTTGTTCTTGAGCGAGTCTGTTGCACCGGGGAGCTAGCGGCACTTCCCGGCTGTGAGCCGTACCAACTACAAAAAACAAATTCCCATCCGCCGCCGGATATGGATACCTTACGTCTGGATGCGAATCCTTGCAAACCAGGGTTGACGTTCGCAGCAAGCATTCCATCCAGATTGTGCTGCAACCCACTGCCAACATGGACAGAAGATGCTAGCATCGTTGCTGAGATGCCAGATATAGATGCACAGAGAACCCCGGCGGTTCCCCCCGCAAGCGGCAGTCGCAGCACTGCACCTGTGCCCATGGCAGATTTTTCTCGTCAATACAATAAGATACGCGCGGAAATTCAAGTAGCACTGGAAGCAGTTTGCTCCCGCCAACACTTCATTCTAGGGGAAGAAGTCGCGCGGTTGGAGGAGCAAATTGCGGCACATTGCCGAGCGGCATTTGCCGTAGGCTGCGCCTCTGGAACCGATGCGCTGTGGCTGGCCTTGCAAGCGGCTGGCATCGGCCCCGGCGATCGCGTGCTGACGACACCCTTCAGCTTTTTTGCCACGATCAGTTCCATCCTTCGCTGCGGAGCGCAGCCGGTTCTAGCCGACATTGATCCACGGACCTTCAACGTTTCTCCCTATGCCAGTCGCGCGGCACTATTGCGGGAACCTGTGCGCGCCATTCTCGCTGTGCATCTCTATGGCCAGTGCGCGGACTGGGACGCGTTGCGCTCACTGCAACAACAACACGGCTGCATCTTGATTGAAGACGCGGCACAGGCCTTTGGCGCGGCGTGGCGTGGTGTGCCTGCAGGTAGCTTGGGAGATTCCGCCACATTCAGTTTTTATCCCACGAAAAACCTCAGTGCCTACGGCGATGCCGGCATGGTCACCACGCTGCATCGGGACATGGCCGAGCGAATGCGCATGTTGCGCTCCCATGGAATGCGCCAGCGCTACGTGCATGAGGAATTGGGCTGGAACAGCCGTCTGGACACGCTGCAAGCCGCCATTTTACTGGTGAAGCTGCGCTACATTGACGAGTGGAACCGTCAGCGCCAGCAGTGCGCCGCACGCTACGATGCGCTCTTTCGCAAATACATTCTGGCGGAAGCAGGCCCATATCCGCAGCATGGCGTGGTGACGCCCAGCGTAGACCCGCGCGGCACGCATGTCTTTCATCAGTACGTAATTCGCGTCAACCGGCGCGATGAGCTACGGAGTTTTCTCAACCAGTGCGGCATCGGCTCTGAGGTGTATTATCCCGCCCCGCTGCACATGCAGCCCGCGCTGCGCAGCTTGGGCTACGCCGCTGGTTCCCTGCCGGAGAGTGAACGCGCCGCGCGCGAAGTACTCGCACTGCCCATCTTCCCGGAGCTAACCGAGGAAGAGCAGATGCGCGTCGTCGAGGCTATCGCCAAATTTTTCAATTGATCTGCGCAGAAGATTCGCGGGATTTCGGAGAGCCAGGCATCTGCGCCTTATTGCTTTGGGGGCGCAGGCAGGCTTTTGACGTGTTGGGCGCGCACCGGCTGCGGAGCACCCTGCGGAAGCACACGATGCACGCTCTCCCCCTGCAAGCGATAGGCCAGCGTCACGAGTACTGGTGCTGGAGTTGCAGACGAAGCGGCGGATACTGGCGCTGCGGCCTTGCTTCCCTTGCCTGATTTTTGGTTGGACGCAACACGAATCGTAAAGACCGGCTCCGGGCCATCGGGAAAGTCTTGCTGACTCACGGTAACCGGGAAGAATCCGGCTAGGTTGCGTTCCACATAGGCAGTTCCATAGCGATGGTGCCGCACATCCCAGGTGAAAACGCGCACCTCGTCAAAATCGTAAGGCAGACCGTCTTTGTACTCGGTGAGCACGGTTACGTAGTCCGGCACCAGACCATCCGGCTGACCAGAGGCTGGATCGCTGACCCTGCGCAACACGTAGGCACCCATCATGCGTTTGCCCTCTGCATACTGCGCAATATCGTCAGGAACATCGACATCCAATCGCCGGGCCAGCAACCAGCCTGTTTGTCCAGATGCCGTCCGCGCCAGCCACCAGTCTTCCATGGGTGTGGTTAGAGCCGCCGCATCGCTGGATTTTTTATGTCCTGTAGCTGCTTTGTGCAGTGGAGTAGAAGCCTGCGTCTCCTGCGCTTGCGCGCCGGGCTTGGCAATCGATGTGCGGGCCAGAATCTCCACCTTGGCATTGGCGGGAATGAGATAAAAATGCTCGGCCCGCGTGCCGGGAGCTAGGTGCATGTAAACATCATCGCGGGTTACGGCCTGGCTAACCGCCGCATCATGCGCATGTTGCGCGGCCAAGGCTTGAAACTGATCGTAGCCCGATTGATTGAGCACCGCAGCCTCTTCAATCCAGCCCACAGCACCCTGCACCGTCTGCACCTTCACAAAGCGATGAATGCGCTCCAACACCTGCAGGCGTTCGCCGTTGGCCACTTGCGCCGTGTGGTTGGAGACAGGCGCAACCCGATCACGCAGATAGATGGGACGGCGTGAGGCAACGTAGACCGATTCCACCGCAGAGTGCGGCCGCAGCCACTTGCAGCCCCAGAGCGTGCAGAGCGCGGACGTCAGCAGCGCGGCAGATGCCAGCTTTCGAACCGCTCTGCCCGCTGTGACTCTGCGCAAATGCTGCACCGTTGCTCCTCCGATTCCTTGATGGCTATTGCGTAATGGACAGGGCCACCGGCGCAGTTGGATCGGTGCCAGTTGCAGTGTCCACCACGTAGTCCAGCTTGCCGGGGGTGGTTGTGTCGAAGCTAAAAATCGCCAAATCCGGGTAGTCCCCCGCCGCAGCAACGACTAAATAGGTATTGGTTTCGTCGAGCGCCATGGCCACCGGATCCGTTCCCGCTCCTATCCCGGCTCCGCCCACGTAGGGCGAACTGCCGAGTTCTGTCAATCCGCCAGAAGCACCGATCTGATAGCCCAAAATCTCATTGGATATTTTGCTGCTCAGGTAAACGTAAGAGTCCGTAGGATCGATGGCAATCGCGGACGGGCCAAGCAGATTGCCGAACGGCGATCCTGTGATCTCGGTCAAAGCGCCGCCACTGCCAATCGTAAATCCTCGTATGCAAGAACAGCCCGTCTCCCCGGCAAAAAGATATTTGGAGCTGCTATCGGAGACCAACGCCGTGTCCGCATAGGAAGCCGCGACTCTGGAGTTCGTATGCAGTGGGTTGCTCAACGCTCCGGTGCTCGCATCCAGCGTGAAGATGTCGATGCCGCCGACACCACCCGCGGCGGGCGTTTCGCCCACATAGATGTACTGGTCGTTCGGTGTAACGTAGATTTGCTCTGGTGCGCCATGGAGCGTGACATAACCCTGCGCATTGCCGGAAGGCGCAGCCAAAGCTCCTGTGTTGGTGTTGATTGCATACTCATACATCTGAGCCAGCGTGTTGGAGCCGATCAAAAGGAAATTGCTCTTCCTGTCCACGGCCATGTACGTCGGCCCCGTGGTGAGAGAGGCCACGGGTTGACTGTTGTTGCCCAACGTTAGTGCGCCATTCGAAGCAATTCCGTATAAGTACACGGCTCCCGAAAGGCTGCCCACGTAGAGAAACGATCCGTTCGGGGTAGTCACCATCGCTGTAGGAGCATTTCCCACTCCCAACGAGTAGGGAGTGTTCGGAAGCAAAGTCAGCTTGCCGCTACTTAAAGAAAATCCGGCGATGTCATCCGCATTGCTGTTCGCCACATAGATGTAATTGTTGGAGGTTCCGGAACTGGACGATCCATACGAAAAGGATTCCCCGTTGCTGGTGCCATCCGCCGTGGTCACCGTAACGCTGACCGTACCGCTGCCCGCAGGTGCAACTGCCGTGACTTCCGTCGCAGAAACCGCTGCGTAACTGGTTGCTGCTGTGCTACCAAAAGTGACAGCCGTCGCTCCAGTTAGATTCGTCCCTGTCAAGGTCACCGTGGTTCCGCTGGAGCCGCTGGCCGGATTGATCGCGGTCAATATGGGAGTGGTGGAGGAGCCGGATCCCGACGATCCGTAACTAAAAGATTCCCCGTTGCTGGTGCCTTGGGGGGTTGTCACCGTTACCAGTACGCTTCCGCTGCCAGTGGGAGCAACTATAGTGACTTCCGAAGCAGAGACCACGGTGATGCTGCTTCCAGCCGTGCCGCCAAAGCTGACAGATGTCGCACCCGTCAAAAATGACCCGGTCAGGGTCACTGTGGTTCCACTGGCTCCGCTGGTCGGACTAATGCCGGTCAGCGTGGGCGTACAGGTGTTCGTCTCCTCGCAGATAGGAACGAAGAAATTGCTGCATCCAATCAATTGCGGAGCCAAAACAACCGCAAGCAGCAGCACGATACGAATCGGAATCGGAATACGCATACTGGGGGGAAGGCCCGCCTTTTGGAATCAGCACTCTCGCGCTCTCCCAGTGTACGACGACCCGCCTGCGTTGG
>JAJZCX010000051.1 GCA_021851625.1 Acidobacteriota bacterium
GTGTACGGCATCTTTGGCATTCCCAGCGGCTTCAATGGCGCGGCGTTGAAGGGCGCATTGACCAACCGCATTCATCTGGGCTTGGATCTGCGCGGCGGCACGCACCTCATTTTGCAAGTCATGGTGTCAGAGGCCGTGGGCGCAACCGCGGACAATGACGTCACGCGCTTGCAGTCAGACCTGCGCGACCTGAACGCGACCGGCGCGGTGCCAACGCGTCCCGATGCCGCGCGTCCCGATGTGGTCAAGGTGCTCAGCGTGCCCGCGGATAAAGACGGCGCGGTGCGCTCCATGCTGGAAGATCACTACGGCCAGCAGTATGACATCAGTTCGAACGCCGACAACAGCTTTACGCTGACGATGAAGCCTTCCGTGGTGCGCGACATTGAACAGCGCGCGCTAACGCAGTCGATTGAGACCATTCGGGACCGCGTGGATCGTTTGGGCGTTAGTGAGCCGGTGATTGAGGAGTACGGCCCCGGCAAGGATCAGATTCTGGTCGAGCTGCCCGGCGTGGACGATCCGGCCCGCGTCAAAGACATCATTCAATCCACGGCGCGCTTGGAGATTCACGAGGTGATCGGCGGGCCGTATTCTGACCCGCAGTCGGCCATGCAGGCCAACGGCGGCAGCACGCCACCCGATGGCGAGTTGATGAAGGCCTCGGACCAGAGCAGCGACTCCGGCCAGTACTACATGTTGCGCCGCTCGGCGATTGTGGCTGGCAGCGACTTCCGCGACGCGCAGCCTTCGGTGGATGTGAATCAGCGCCCCGATGTGAACTTCGTTTTGACGCGCGCCGGTGGCGACCGTTTCTACCAATACACCAGCACGAACATTGGCAAGAGCATGGCCATCGTGCTCGACAACAGCGTGCGTGAAGTGGCGACGATTCAAGGCGCGATCCGCGACCAGGGACAAATCTCTGGCGGTGGATTTACCAAGGACACGGCAGAGAATCTTTCGCTGATGTTGCGCACAGGCGCGCTGCCGGCTTCGATTCATTTTCTCGAAGAGCGCACGGTTGGCCCGTCGCTCGGCGCAGATTCGATTCGCCAGGGCGTGATTGCAGCCGTGGCGGGCATGTTGGCTGTGATGGCCTTCATGCTCTTCTACTACCACGGTGCGGGCATCAACGCGGATTTGGCGCTGGCGCTGAATCTGGTCATCCTGCTCGGCTTTATGGGCTTCACCGGCTCCACGTTGACGCTGCCCGGCATCGCCGGTGTCATCTTGACGATTGGTATGGGCGTGGATTCGAACGTGCTGATCTTTGAGCGCATTCGAGAAGAGTTGCATGCGGGCAAGGCCCCCGCGGCTGCGGTCGAACAGGGCTTTGGCCACGCATGGCTCACCATCGTGGACACGCACGTGACGACAATTGTTTCTGCGGCGATTCTATTCCTGTTTGGCACCGGGCCGGTGCGCGGCTTTGCCGTCACGCTGACCTTTGGTTTGCTGGCCAACTTGTTTACCGCCGTCTTTGTATCGCGCGTCATCTTTGACGCAATTTTGAACCGCAAGCAGCGCGGCGAAGCCATTTCAATTTAAGCGCCGGGTTGCGACCCGCACGATTGGGAGTGTGACGTGGAATTTTTCAGGGATGTCAATATCGACTGGCTGGGCAAAAAGTGGTACTTCCTCGCCTTTTCGCTGGTCTTCAGTGTCTCCGGGCTGCTGTCCATCCTCTTTTGGCACCACATTCCGCTGGGAGTGGACTTCAAGGGCGGCACGCTGGTCTACATCAAGTTTGATGCTGCGCCCAATGTCGCGCTGATTCGTCAATCCGCGGATCAGACCGGCCTGCACGACGTAAGCATTCAGCGCTTTGGCCGCGCGGAAGATCACGAAGTGATCGTCTCGCTGCCGCAGCACGAAACCTCCGAGGCCGATCTCGACCGGGGACGCAGTACGATTGTGCAGGCACTGGAGTTGCATTACTCCGCTAGCGGAGCCACCAACGCGGGCAAGCTTGATCTCGACAATGCCAGCCGCGAATCGCTGGCAGCGTACTTGGGACAGGTGGACCCGTTGCACCTAGGCCAGTCGCCTGAGGCGGATCAGCACTACATGCAGGCCGCCACGGCGGTGCTCAGCTACCGCGATCAAGACAAGAGCGGGTTAATCGACAGCCTGAGTGCTTTGCAGGGCCGCGTCGATCCGGCCATTCTCGCCGCATTGCAGTCCGGAACTTTTCTCTCTGGCTTCACCATTCGCAATGTGGAGATCGTCGGCCCGCAGGTGGGAGCCAATCTGCGGCAGCAGGCTCTCATGGCCACTCTGTACTCGCTGGCGGGCATGTTGGTCTATCTCTGGTTCCGCTTTGAGTTGATCTATGGCGTTGCTGCTGTGGTCGCCGTCTTCCATGACACGCTGATTACGATTGGTATCTTCAGTCTGACGAATCGCGAGATGACCTTGACGGTGATTGCGGCCATTCTCACGTTGATCGGCTATTCGATGAATGACACGATCGTCGTCTTTGATCGCATCCGCGAGAATTTGCGCACCATGCGCCGCGAAAACCTGTCTGTCGTGGTCAATCGCAGCATCAACCAGACGCTGAGCCGAACGGTGCTCACCTCTGGACTGACCTTTTTAACGGTGCTCTCGCTCTTCATTTACGGCGGCGAGGTGCTGAATGGCTTTTCCTTCGCGCTGGTGGTGGGTATTTTGGTCGGAACGTACTCGTCCATCGCTGTCGCGGCACCGATGCTAGTTGCCTATCAGGACTGGCGACTGCAACGCGGCAAGGCGGCCAACCTGCCGGGTGGGCGACGCTCGGCAGCGTAAGGTTTTGGATGCATGGTTGAGAAGTTGTTGAATTGAATCGTTTTATTGCTTTATCAAGAAATCGGTGCTGATTCGGGAACAAACCCGGAACGCACGGTGTCTAAGCATTGCAGGCGCGGGTGCCAAGCACCTCCGCAGAAGGTGGAAACATGTTCGAAGACAGCTTGCTGGAATCCGGCAACAGGATCAAGACCAAGAGCAAATACTGGATGTTCGCCACATTTGCATTCAATGGCCTGATCCTTGCCGTCCTGATTCTGATTCCGCTGATTTATCCAGAGGCCCTGCCCAGCCAGGCAATGGCCACACTGCTGGTGGCCCCGCCGCCGCCGCCACCGCCGCCACCGCCGCCACCACCTGCGGCCAAGCTGCAGCCGGTTAAGATTCAATCGGAGATGCTGGATAATCAACTGCACGCGCCCAGCAAGATTCCAAAAGAGATTAAGATGATTAAGGAGAGCGAAGCGCCGCCGCAAGTGGCTGGCGTGACCGGCATGTCCGGTTTGGGCAGTGCAGGTGGCGTGATGGGCGGCATCATCGGCGGCCTCGGCAACGGCAATGCCCCGTTGGTCAAGGTGGCTCCTCCCAAGAAGTTGGTCGTCTCCTCAGGCGTAATGGCCACGCGCGCCGTCTTCAATCCCAGCCCGACATATCCACCCATTGCCCGCGCAGCGCGGCTCTCTGGAACCGTGGTTTTGCAGGCGACGATTGGTCGCGATGGCACCATCCAAAATCTGCGCGTCGTCAGCGGCCCGGCTCTGTTGCAGCAGTCGGCACTGGATACCGTGCGTCGTTGGCGCTACAAGCCGCTGTTGCTGGATGGGGTTCCTGTGGATGTGGACACTACAATCGATGTTGTCTACAGCTTGGACGAGTGATACTGTAGCGCGAGCAGCCCAATTTGCCGTTCGCAGCACAGTGCAACATCAAGCCGGAACCACCTCGGTTCAATCAAGTTTTCGTAACGTGTTTATCCCCAAGGAGGATAGATTCAAGTGATTCTCGCTCATCTTACCCAAGTAGCAACCCACCCTGCGGCGCTGGCCGCCTTCTTCCAGGATCAGCCGGTTGGTTTTAGCCCGCTCGACCTCTGGCACAACATGGGCATACTGGCCAAGGGCGTTGCCTGCCTCCTCTTTGTCATGTCCATCTGGTCGCTGGCCGTGATGATCGACCGCGCGCTCTACTTCTCGGCTGCCCGCAAGCAGTCGCGCGAGTTCGCTCCCAAGGTTGCCGGAGCGTTGAAGGAAGGCCGTTTGGACGAGGCCGTCAAGGTTGCCGATCGCAACAAGAAATCGCACTTGGCCGAAGTGGTCACCGCTGGTTTGCAGGAGTTCCGCAACTACGGCAGCGGCGGAGCCATCAGCCAGGATCAGATCGAAGCCAGCAAGCGCGCATTGGAGCGCTCTGAGGCCATCGTGCACGCCAAGCTGAAGCGCGGCTTGGGCGCATTGGCCACCATCGGCTCCACGGCACCCTTCATCGGCCTCTTCGGCACCGTTGTGGGTATTCTCAACGCCTTCCAGCAGATCGCCACGCAGAAGACCTCCGGCATCGGCGCAGTCGCCGGTGGTATCTCGGAAGCTCTGGTGACGACGGCCTTCGGCCTGCTTGTCGCCATCCCCGCCGTGATGACCTTCAACTACTTCAGCAACCGCGTGGAAGCCTTTGATGTCGAAATGGACAACTCTTCCAGCGAACTGGTGGACTACTTTCTGAAGCAGGGACACCGCAAGTAAGCGCTGTTTCTGTCACAGCAGATCCGGGTACAAGTGAGCGCGTTTCCCATGCGCACCTCGGCAAGCAAAAAGATGTTTGTCGGGGTGCGGGGAGAGGATCAATTGCAGCCCGGAGCCACCATAGCAGCGAGTTTGACTGCGTGATGAGCAAAGAATAATGGAGCAGGTTGTATGGGAATCGTAGTTCGCGATGAAGGTTCAAAGGTAAACTCCAACATCAACGTCACGCCAATGGTGGACGTTATGCTCGTGTTGTTGATTATCTTCATGGTCATCACTCCGATGATCAACAACAAAGTGAACGTGGACTTGGCCAAGGTGGAAACGCCCACAGCCATGCCGGATGCCGACAAGGAAGACGCCGTGGTGGTTGCCGTCACGCGCGACAGCAGAATCTTTCTTGGGGCCAAACAGATTTCGCTCGACGATTTGGGCGGCAAAGTCCGCGACATGTTGGAAAACAAAGCGGACAAGGAAGTCTTCATGCGTGCGGATGCTCGCTCGCACTACGGCACGGTGATGGATGCCATCGACGGCTTGCGCACAGCAGGTGTGGATGAAGTCGGCTTGTTGACGGAGCCGCGCGTGCAGACCACCAGCAAACAGCAGTAGGCTGAAAATTTTGGATTGCAGAGCCGGGCAATCTGCGGCAGCAGCTTGCATCTGGCGCGAGGAAGAAACGTATGGGAATGACATCGGGTGGCCACGGCGGCCTGAATTCAGAGATTAACGTCACGCCAATGATCGACGTGTTGCTGGTGCTGTTGATCATCTTCATGGTGATTGTGCCCACAACACCGCACGGTCTGGATGCGCTGGTGCCCCAGCCGCCCAAGAATCCGCAGCAGGACAAGCCCAATGATCGCACCATTGTTGTGCAGATCATCCACCGCCCCGGCGGCGGAGAGCCTGCCTTCAAGATCAACGAGACCGACGTGACATTTCGCGATCTGTTGCCCCAGCTTACGGCGATTTTTGCCAGCCGCGCAGAACGCATCATGTTCGTCAAGGGCGATCCGGATTTGGATTTCTCCACAGTCGCTCAGGTCATTGATATCGGTCACCAAGCCAATGTGGACCACATCGGCTTGATTACTCCCAAGATTGAAGCCGGCCAGTAGGTCGGCTCTTTCTTTTGCGGTGCTTTTGCAGTCAGGGGCCGCCCGGTTTGGCAATACACGCTTTGCGTTCAGATGTTCGAAGGAGATTACAAGCAACATGAATCGTAGCGCACGCATTTTTGCAATGGCTGCCGCAGTTGCCGCAATGTTGTCCTTGAGCACCGGCTGTAGCCGTCTCCAGGCGCGGGATCAATTGAACAAGGGTGTACAAGCGTACAAAAATGGCCGGTATGAAGAGGCCATCACGCACTTTCAGCAGGCCGTGCAATTGGACCCGACCCTGCCCATGACCCGTCTGTATTTGGCGACAGCCTATGCGCAGCAGGTGGTTCCCAATGTAACGACGGCAGAGAACCTTCGCAATGCGGTGCTGGCCGTCGATCAGTATACGGATGTGCTGAAAAAGAATCCCAACGATCTGACCGCACTGAAGGGCATTGCGCAAATCTATTTCAACATTGGTCAGTTCGAACAGGCCAAGGACTATCAACAAAAAGTGATAGCTGCAGATCCCAAAAATGCTGAGGCCTACTACACCATTGGGGTCATTGACTGGACGCTGTCCTATAAGAATGCCACGGCTGTGCATCGCGCGTTGAACATTCAGGACAACGGCGACGCCATCAAGGACAAGACCGTCTGCGCATCCCTTCAGGCGCAAAACGGCCCACTGGTGCAGGAAGGCATGAACTATCTGATGCAGGCCGTGCAGATTCGTCCCAACTACGACGATGCCATGGCCTACATCAACCTGATGTATCGCCGCAAGGCGGAGATTGAATGCGGCGATGATACGGCACGCTTGGCGGATTTGGATCAGGCTAATCAGTGGGCACAAAAGTCCATGAGCACCCGCAAGGCGAACGAAGCCAGAAAGAATTCGCAAACACCGGGCGGAATCGTGCTCGATCAGAAGTAAAAGCAGTTCAGCAAAGGTGAAAGCAGAAAATGTGCACACAAAAGGCCTCCGTTCGCGGAGGCCTTTCGTCTTTGGGGAAATGCGGAAATACGAGCGCATTCACTTTCAGCGTTCACATTTCAGGTGCCCTATGCAAGCCGTCATTTGGCATGAGTGGTGGAAGGTCAGAGGTCACAACGCATTCACGACTGTGAACACTCTTACCGAAAATGCTTAATAGGAACGAAGAAACAGACCGCTGATGCGGTCATGCCAGCAGAGGCCTTCCTCGTCAAAGGCAGCCCAAAGAAAGCCCAAACCCAGCGGTAGTGCGGAGATCCACCATGCGGGAATGCGGCGTAACAGCATGGAGCGCGTTGGGTTGCTGTCGTCCATGGTGCAGAAGGCGATGCGCGCATAGCGCATGCCCGCCGTGGCGTAGCCAAGTGAAAAAAACATGCCCTGATAGAGCAGCCAAAGCGCTCCGTAAACAAAGATGCTAATCGTCATGGCCAACTTGCCGCCGGGCAATTGGGGCGATGTGAGCGCAAAGACAAATAAAAACGCAAAAAGTGCACCCGTAACCAGTGAGAAATCCACGGCGAAGGCCATGGCTCGACTGCCCGCCGTGGCCACAGGGAGCGGCAGGTCCAGTGTTGGCGATGGATGCTCCTCGTTGGTGGATATTTGCGCATGTGCATCGAGGTAGATTGCATCCGGCAGACCCTGCGCTGTTGTCTCTGAAAATAGCGCCGCGTCCATCTGCGTTGCCGTCGGGGTCTCGACCTCAAAGATGCGCAGTTGAATCTGCGCAGCAGGTTCGGGCGCGGAGTCATCCACGGACTTCGATCGCTCTGTCAATCGCGGACGAGCGCGGCGCACCGCCACAATCTCGCGTGGAAACGGAATCAAATTTGCGGGCAGCGATTGCTGCGGAATCACCATCGAATCAGCAAAGACATCCTCGACGGCCGGTGCGGCAACGGCTATAGCCACCCTCGCTGCCATGATGGGAAGCTGCGGTTGTTCGTTGCGCAGGGAATCGTCATCAAAGTGCTGTGCGTCGCAGTCGATTTCTGGATTGACGGGAGCAGGCGGGTGCTCGATCGTATTCGGTGCTGCGACTGTGGCCGTAGCAACGGGTTCAGGCGCGCGTGCGGATGCGTACGCTGGGCTTTGCACGGTAGAAAATGCTGCGCTGAAGAGCGGAGCCTCCGCATAACGCGCAGCCACAGAGGCGGCAATGCGTGCAGCGCGCGCCGCACGTTCTGCATCGGGTGCAGGATGCGACTGCGCAGGATCCCGTGCATCGACGACGTGCGTGGTCTGCTGTTGTCGAGCGCGCCGCTCCGCCACGCGATCCGCCACCTCCTGCTTCCAATTTGCAGACGCGGGATCCTGCTCCGCAAACGGAAGGGAAGTCGTGGCCGAAGCTGAAGCGTTGGAGCGCATGGATACAGAGCGAAAAATACCCGCTCATTTTTTTATCGCAGAATGCGCAGAAAAACGCCAGAAAAAAATGCACCTATTTTGCAGCAGTTCATTGAGAAGAGATTTCGTGGATCGAGAATCGCAAGCAATTCTTGCTTGGGAACAGTGCTGTGGCACAGGCGATACACTAGCTTCACGCTAGTATGCGGGCAATTTTGTTGAGGATATACGCGCTGCAGCCTGTGCTTTGGTTGGCCATGGCATCGGCACCGGGACTGGGCCAGGCCCTGCCCAACGCACCCGTGCCGAATGGGGCCGACAACAGCGCCATGCAAAGCATTCCTCTCGCGCAGCCTGTTCTTATGGCTCCCAGCGGAGTTCCCATCACCATCCACGCGCAGGAGCAGGAAAAACAGGGCGATCTATACACGCTGCGTGGAG
>JAJZCX010000052.1 GCA_021851625.1 Acidobacteriota bacterium
AGTCGCTTCCATCCCAACGAGCGAGGGAGAGGATGCCAACTCGTAATATCAATTTGACAGAGGATCTGGACACCTTCGTTCGGGGTAAGGTGAAAAGCGGGCGTTATGAAAACGCCAGTGAGGTGATGCGCGCAGCACTGCGCAGTCTGGAACGCGAAGAGCAACAGCAGCGCGCAAAGCTGGCCGCACTACGTAGCGCAATCGATGTGGGCGATGCAAGCGGCACAGCGCGGGGAGATGTTTTTGCCCGCACCAGAAAAACACTGCGGCTCGCCAAGACATCTCGGTAAAAAAATCGTGCCATCGATTTTCTTTTCCCGTCGCGCAGAAGCGGATTTACTGGAGATCGCCAGTTACACGCTCCGCACATGGGGAACCGCGCAAGCAGATCGTTACATCAGCAGTTTGGAGCAGTGCTGTCGGTTGCTCGCTCATAATCCTTCGTTGGGCCGCTCCTGTGATTCGATTCGCGCGGGTCTGCGGCGCATGGAAAGCGCCCATCACGTGGTGTTTTATAGGAAGCGCCCGGATGGAATTTTCATCGTGCGCATCTTGCATCAGAGTATGCTGCCGGAGCAGCACAGCACCGAAGAATAAAATCCGCCAGCGCCTATTTGACTGGCTTTTGCGCGGCCTCATCCTGCGCTCCGGGAGCATCTGGCAGCGTGTAGATCACCTCGCCCGGTCGCGTGTAATGCAACTGCCTGCGCGCTGCGTCTTCGATCGCATTGGGGTCGTTGAGCAGACGCTGATTCTGTAGTGTCATCTGCTGATTTTCCTGTTGCAGCGTTTGCATCTGCTGCTGCAATTGCTGCGCCTCACGCCGCTTTTGCAGAAATGCGGCCACGCCATCCCGGCCAAAAATGATGCAGTACAGCACAAAGAATCCGCCGCCCACCAGCAGCAGCAGGAGAATTCTCTGCCGTGATGCAGCCAGCCAATGCGCGGCCTGCTGCGCCACGCTGCTCTCTGCATGTGTAGGAGCGGCGTCGGACTGCCGCGATTGCTTCGTGCTGCGCGTGGTTGGTTTGCTCGGAGCCATCTCGACTACTCCATCACCCATTGCTCAGCAGCAGCCGTCAGCTTGGCGCACGCCTCCACGGAGCGCGCTTCGGTGTATGCGCGCACCACTGGCTCCGTGCCGGAGAGTCGATAGCAGACCCACGATCCATCATCGAAGATTAGCTTCAATCCGTCCGTCCGCACGACTTTTTGCACGGCGCGTCCGCCCATCTCTTTGGGATCGATCTTCAACTTCTCCGTGAATTTCTCCTTGGCCGACTGCGTCAAGTGGAAGTTCTCGCGCCGTGGATGCCACGCTCCCACGCGCGCGAAGATGGCCTGCAACTGTTCGCCCAGCGTTTTGCCGCGCACAGCCACCATCTCTGCAACGAGTAGCCCAGCCAGAATGCCATCTTTTTCCGGTACGTGGCCGCGAATGGTCAGCCCTGCGCTCTCCTCGCCGCCCAACGCGATTTTGTCCTGCAAAATCAGTTCGCCAATGTACTTGAAGCCCACGGGAGTTTCGTAGAGCGGAATTTTCTTTTGCTCGGCCAGTGCGTTGATCAGATTCGTCGTCGCCACGCTCTTGGCCACGCCGTTCGTCCAGCCGCGCGTCTCGACCAGATAGTCAAAGAGCAGCGCGAGAATGTAATTCGGCTGCAAAAAAGTTCCATCACGATCCACAATGCCGAAGCGGTCTGCGTCGCCATCCGTGGCAATTCCCAAATGCGCGTCAGCGGCGCGCATCTGCGCGCGGCAATCTTCCAGCAGCGCATCCTCCGGCTCCGGTGCATGGCCGCCGAACAATACATCGCGGTAGTCATGCACGCTGACCGCCTGCACGCCGTACTGCTCCAGCAATGCCTGCGCATAACCGCGCCCCGCTCCCCAAAATGGATCGACGACAATGCGCAGACCCGCCTTGGCGATGGCTTTCAGATCAATCAACTCATCCAATCGCCGCAAATACTCTGGCCGCACATCGATGTTCTCGAACTGCGCTGGCTTCGCAGGCTGCATTGCACTGTCGCCCAGCGCGGCGATCTCCGCTTCGATTTTTTTTGTTACTTCCGGCAACGCAGGTGCACCGTCCGGCGTGGAGAATTTGATACCGTTGTACTCCGGCGGATTGTGCGAGGCGGTAAAGTTGATCGCGCCGTTCAATTTGCTCTGACGCACAGCGTAGGCAATGGCCGGCGTCGGCGCTGGCTCGGCGATCACCACGGGCGTGACGCCGTGCGCGGCCAGAATTGCCGCAGCCTCAGCGACAAACATCTCGCCCAAGAAGCGCGGGTCGCGGCCCACCAAGATGCGCTGCTGCCCCGGCTGCTGCGCCACATAGCGCGCAATGCCCGTCACCGCGCGGCGAACATTCGCCAACGTGAACTCCTCCGCCACCACGGCCCGCCAGCCTGAGGTGCCAAACCGAATTGCAACCGCCATCGTTCCTCCCCGTGCTCGTCTACATTCTCGCGCCGAGTACACATCCTCGACGCACGCAACGCTTCAGAATACCGGATTCTCTTTTTGCTCGGCGTGCCAGTGCATGGTGTACAAAAGAGGCAATGACAGACGCACGCATTGTTTTGACGACCCTGGACTCCGCCGACAAGGCCCAAGCACTGGCCCACGCGCTGGTGGAGCGGCGCTTGGCCGCCTGCGTCAACGTGGTGGAGCGTGCGCAGTCCATCTATCGCTGGCAGGGCGCGGTGCAAGAAGCCACAGAGTGGCTGCTGCTCATCAAAACGCAAGCCAGCGTACTGCCGCAGTTGGAGTCAGCCGTGCGTGCGCTGCACTCTTATGAATTGCCAGAGTTTCTCGTGCTCACCGTTGATGCGGGCAGTGCGGAGTATCTACGTTGGATTGCAGACAACGTGCCAGTGGAAACTACAACGCTTCGGGAGAGACAATGATCTCCGCGCGCACGCTGTACGTTGCGGCCTTTCTCAGTTTGTGCGCAGTGCTGGCCACGGTGTTCTTTGCTGTGCGTAGCGTTCTACACAAGCAAGCGCAGCACAGCGCGTCTGCCGACAGGGAAGAGGACGCGCACACAGAAGTTCCCAAACGCAGACGACGTGCACGACGAGTTGCCGTTGTGCCAAGGCCACGTGAAGATGCAATCGCGCTGGATGTTTCAACTGCAAAAAACGCAAGGCCAGAGTTGACTCTGCTATTGCAAGGAATTTTTCTGGGAGTGGCTGCCATGCTGTTTGTGTACAAAGTGGCCGATGCGCTGGTGAAAGAATAAACACACAATGAAACCAATTGAGCCAACCGATACGAGCGCTCCAATCGATGCAGTGACCTGCACGATTCGCGCTGCGCATGTGGAGGATCTCGACGCACTGTTTGCCATCGACTCCCGTTGCTTTCCGCCGGAGATTGCCTATCCCAAGGAGTTTTTGCAACAGCTTTTGTGTTCGCCCACTTCGGTTCCGCGCGTGGCAATTGCGGATACGAAGATGGTTGGCTTTGCGATTGTGGAGATGCGCAAGCACGGCCTGCGGCCCGTTGGGGAACTGGTGACGATTGATGTGTTGGAATCCGCGCGGCGCAAAGGTGTGGGGCAATGTCTGCACGCGGCCATCGAGCGGGCCGTGCAGCAACGCGGCGGCAGAAAAATCCGGTTGCAGGTCTCAGTTGAGAATGAAACAGCGCTGCGATTTTATGAGCGCCTTGGCTATCGCACGCGCGGCAGAATTCCGAATTACTACAACAACAGCATCGACGCGTGGTGGATGGAAAAAATCTGGAAGTAGCTATTTTCCGATTGCAGGCTGGGGCGCACTGGGAGCAGGTGTGGATGCAGTTCCCGACGTAGCAGCGGGAGTGGGCATGGCCGTTTGTGGTGGCGCAGGCGCGGGTGTTGGAGGCAGAGCTGCATCCATCGATGCGGCTTTGTCCGCCGTGTACGCACCGGATTGTTGCCAAAGCACCGCGCCGGAGCGATCGACCAGCAGCACGGCAATCTGCTTTTCATTGGGAATACGTAGTGCGCGCAAGAATTGCCCCTTGCTGACGTAGAGCGTCAGAATGCGCCCGTTCAGCGCGGGATCCGTGTTGTTGCTGCGCAGCGCGGAGTTGAACCACCAGCGATAGAGCAGATTTTCCTTGGCCGTGGTGGGCAGTTCGTAATAGCGCAGATCGGAATGTTGCTGCTCGGCCTGTTTGGCTGCGGGCAGCCAAGAATCCACAGCCGTCTGTTGTTCGCGCGCAAAGGAGATCAACACCAGATTCACCTGGCCGCCAAAGTCCTTGGGCAGCAGGAAGCGCTCCTTGTCCAGGCTGTTGGCCTCCACCCTGGGGAAGCTGCCCAAACCGGTCGCCGCAGCCAGTGCGCTTTTGCGCGCGGGGCTGAAGAGAAAAATTCCGGGGATCAGTGCCACACAGCCAAAGCAGTAAAGTGCGGATTGCAAGCGCAGTCGCATATCAAATGTCTCAAAAGAACTTCAAACATAGTGTTGCCTATCACAGGCTACCAGCACTCGCGGTGAATCGAATGCGAATCGACAGGAAATTTTCCCGTGGTTCCCACAATGCCAATAGCGCCGTCACGCTTGCAGTATCATCAAAGTACAGGCAGGCCATGTCGATGCACTCAGTCAGCGCGCGCGCGCGCCACGATTTTTTTACCGAAGATGCAGCGCTCCAGCCCATTGCGGGCAAGGTGCTGCGTGGGGAGCGTCTCAACTTTCAGGACGGACTTGCGCTCTATCGCTCACCGGATATTCTCGCTGTGGGCTGGCTGGCCAACGCCGTGCGGGAACGATTGCACGGCGACACGGCCTACTTTAATGTCAACCGGCACATCAATCCCACAAATGTTTGCGTGGCCGCGTGCAGGCTCTGCGCCTTTGGCCGTAAAAAGGATATGCCCGGTGCCTACACCATGGCGCTGGAAGAAGCGTGGAGCAGCGCCGCTTCTGGTTCCCTTGAAGCCGTCACGGAGTTTCACATCGTTGGCGGATTGCATCCCGATCTCCCTTTTGCTTATTTTCTGGATCTCGTGCGTGGTCTCAAGGAGCGTTTTCCGCAGGTGCACATCAAAGCCTTCACCATGGTGGAGGTCGCCTACTTGGCCAAACGCGCCAAGCTCAGCATTGCGGAAACGTTGCAGCAGATGAAAGACGCTGGCGTGGACTCCATGCCCGGCGGCGGCGCAGAAATTTTTGCTGACCGCGTGCGTCACATTATCTGCGACCACAAGATTGATGGCGGCGAGTGGCTGGAGACAGCGCGCTTGGCGCACCAGATTGGCCTGCGTTCGAATGCGACCATGCTTTACGGCCACGTTGAAAATGACGAAGATCGCGTGGATCACATGCTGCGCCTGCGCGCGTTACAAGACGAGACCGGCGGATTTCAGACCTTCATTCCGCTGGCCTTTCATCCGGCCAACACTGCGCTGGAGCATTTGCCGGTCACGACCGGCCTGGAAGACATTCGCCAGATCGCCGTGGGTCGTCTGCTGCTCGACAACTTCGCGCACATCAAGACGTACTGGCAGATGGTGACGCCGAAAATTGCGCAGATCGCGCTGCGCTTTGGTGCGGATGACATTGACGGCACGGTGGTCGAGGAGAAGATTTATCACGATGCGGGCGCGGAGACGCCGCAGGGCCTACGCCGCCAAGACCTCATCCGCCTCATCACCGAAGCCGGTCGCGTGCCGTTTGAACGCGACACGCTCTACCGCGCCGTCACGCGCACGGAAGACACCTTCACCATCGCTGTGTAAGCGGAACTTGTCCTTGTCGCTGTAATGAGCAGTCAGCCACTGTAAATATCCTGTCCTTCCGAACGAGCGTAGAGCACTACCTACGCTTTGTCATTCCGAGCGTAGTCGAGGGATGGAATCAGCGGTTGTTTGTGCGGATCAATTCATCCAGCGGCGGTCATTCGGGTCGCGGTGTTTGTCCGGGTCTGGAACCTTCGATCCGCGCGGTGTTTCTTGTGTGCGGTTCTGCCGCCGCATGTAGACCTCGAACTTCCGCGCAGCGCGTTTGCGTTTCCAGCGGTAGTAGGTGTTGCGCAGTCCGTAGGCGCGTTCGGAAAATGCAAAGGCAAAGCCCCGCCGTGGTGCCTGTCGCGCATACAAAAATCCAGCCAGCGCGCCGCCTAGGTAGGCCAGATAAGCAAAGCCTCCCGGCCCCTGCAACAGGCTGGCCACAGCGATCAGGATATAAATCACCACCAGATATTTTGCGCGGATGGAGATGGGCAGCGGGAAGAGTAGAAATTGTTGGTCGCCCATGCGTACGGCAAAGGCCGCCAGCAGGCCGAAGATGCCGCCCATCGGGCCAAAGGTGGTCGCGGCGGGCGTTAGATGCAAAATGCCTGTGTAGCTGATGCCGATGGTTGCCAGCGCCGCTCCCAGCACGCTGACGGCGTATAGCTCGACGATCCACTGCGCACCGTAGATTGCCTCCATGTACGCGCCCACAAACCACAGCGAGAGCATGTCGAAGACAATCGTCCACAGGCCGGTGTGCAGAAAACTATACGTGGCGATCTGCCAGATAGCGCCATGCAGCACCATCACCGGCGTCAGCGCACACAGGCTCAGAATGGCATTGGCCGCGCCCGGAGCCACCCAGCCGAGCAGCAGCAGTCCAAAGTAGACGGCGAGATTGGCATAGATCAACTGGCGCACCACGCCCGCAAAGGGCGGGAAGGTCATCGTCATCGAATTCGAGAATCCTGAGCGCGGCATACACCCCTAGCCTACGGCATTGCGGTCGGCTTGCAAACTGATGTGCAGGGTCTACCCAACCGCAGATCCCTCCACTGCGGCTGCGGACGCAGCCTCCGGTCGGGATGACAAAGTTTATGTGGTGCGGGGATTCTCAATGCGTATCTTGAATCGCAGCACGCTTCCACACGTTTTGTCTTTTCGAGCGTGCATGCATCCAACAGAATTTGTCATTCCGAGCGAACGTCCATCCAACAAAGTTTGTCATTTCAAGCAGAGCACGCACACCCCCCATGTTGTCATTCCGAGCTGAGCGTAGCGGAGTCGAGGAATCTGCGGTTCTTCTGTTCGGGCGCGCCGCGCATCGCTGCACGCACGGGTGCGTAACTTTTGCGATGGAGTGCGCAGGGGCCGTGTTCGAGCAGAGCCTTACGATGTGCGGGGACGCCGTAGCCCTTGTGCGCGGCCAGGCCATAGTGGGGATAGTCGCGGTCCAGCGCGCGCAGCCAGGCATCGCGGTAGACTTTGGCCACGATGGAGGCCGCAGCGATCGACACGCTCACCGCATCGCCGTGGATGATCTTCTGCTGCGCACAGGGTGTGTCGAGTTGCTCGGCGTCGATGAGCAAAAAGTCCGGCTGTGGAGCGAGTTGCGCAATGGCCGCCAGCATGGCCCGCTGTGTGGCTCGGCGAATGTTGATGGCGTCGATGGTCGCCGCGTCGGCAAAGCCAATGCCCACGGCGACGGCATGGCTGCGGATGAGCGCGTCGAGTTGTTCACGTCGCTGCTCACTGAGTTGTTTGGAGTCGCGCAGGCCTGCAATCGGCGCATCTTCTGGCAGAATCACCGCAGCGGCCACGACCGGCCCGCACCAAGCGCCGCGGCCCACCTCATCGACGCCGGCAATCAGCCGCGCGCCCTGCGTTCGCGCGATGCGTTCATGGCCGTCATCGCAAACCAGAGCGCGCAGGCGCTGCATCTTATTTTGCGAAGCGGACGATGGAGAAGACGGAGCCATGCGGATGCGCAATCCCTGCAAAACTGTTCGCAGTGTACCGCGCAGGGTTGTGCGTGGGATCTGCGGACGCCAAAAGGCCGCATTCTGCATGAAGCGGAACGCGGCCCGGCTGGATTTGGGATGCAGGACTCGAAGGAGAAACTATTCGACTTCGCGCAGACGGGCAGCCTTGCCACGCAGGTCGCGCAAGTAGAACAAGCGCGCGCGGCGCACACGTGCAGAGCGGAGCTTTTCCACCTTCTCGACCACTTTGCTGTTGAAGGGGAAGATGCGTTCCACGCCCTGGCCAAAGCTCATCTTGCGCACGGTGAAGCTGCCCTGGGGGCCACGCTTGTACGCGATCACGACGCCTTCAAATGCCTGCAAGCGCTCTTTTTCGCCTTCTTTGATCTTTACTTGCACGCGAACGGTGTCGCCAGAGGCGAATGCGGGCAGGTCGGTGCGCTCCAGTTTCTGGGCCAGGCGCTGCATAATCGGATGAATCGACATGATGGTTTCCTTGCTGGGGGTTGAAAAGTTTATTGTACAACGAGCGCGCGGCCTGCGTCTGCTGGGCAGGGTCATTCGGAGGAGCGAAACGGCTATGGTGCGGGAGGTTGCTATCTCCCAGGTCTCAAAATCGAGACCTGGGGCACCCGTGCTCGACGAAGATTTCCGATCGACTCTGAGTCCTTCTGAGGAGCGCAGCGACGAAGA